>JALQWE010000950.1 GCA_023258825.1 Planctomycetaceae bacterium
ACACTGCGGGCTGCCGTCAGGACACTCATGACCCTCGCCGAATATCGAGTCGACACAGGCTTCTTCGGAGGCCCGCTGGATCTGATGCTGTATCTGGTGCGGCGTCACGAAGTGGACATCTGCGCCGTCTCCCTGTCCCGGATTACCAGCGACTTCATTGCGTGGATCGATGTGCTGGAAAAGCTCGACTACGAAATGCTGGGCGACTTTGTGGTCGTTGGCAGTACGCTTCTGGAAATCAAAAGCCGTGAAGTCCTGCCGGTTCAGGAAGAAGTGACCACCACGGACGAAGTCGCGGAAGAATCCGGCAGCGACCTGATCGCCCGACTGATGGAATATCGTCGCTACAAGGAAGCCTCAAAGCTGCTGGAGGATCGAGCCTCAGAATGGATGGAGCGTTATCCGCGGCTGACCAGTCACCGTCCGACTGTGGCTCGGGATTCTTCCGAAGACCGCATCCGTGAAGTCGAGCTCTGGGACCTTGTCAGCGCCGTGTCGCGCATTGTGCAGATTCCGGACCTGCAGAAGACCATCGCTATCCGCATGGACGAGACGCCAATGTCCGTCTACCAGGAACAGATCCGAGAACGCATCGTGCAGGAAGGCCGAGTTTCCTTCAGCTCATTTTTCACAGGCGAGAAAATTCAATCGAAGATCGTTGGGATTTTTCTGGCCATCCTCGAACTGATTCGCCACGAAGGCTACCGTGCCGAACAGCCGACCGACTTTGATGAAATCTGGATCCTCCCCCCACGCCCTCGCAGCGGCTACGGTTGACAACTGATCGCGATGGCCTGAACACCGCGATCGCCGAACATCGGCACAGACAGAGTGCCTTCGAGCCGAATGCCGTCACACATGCGGACACCTCCGAAGCATTTCCGCATGCGTCAGGACCTCTATGCCCCTCCGGCAAAATGCCGCATCTGCTGAAACGGCGGAATTGGACTTGTGAAATTTCCGTTCCAATCGTTAAAAAACGGTTTTCGTCCGCTTCGGAAAGGATTCCGTACGCAATGTGGTGCCGTCACTGTCTCAGAGAGGTTCAGGCCAGCAGTAGTGGGATGTCTCCCGCTTCCTGCCCTCTGTGCGGTCGCACTGTCGAGACAGTCACTCGTCAGTCTCAGGCTATTCGTCAGGCCCGCGAAATTCTGGAACGGTGGCAGTCCAGTGATCTGTTCGACCGCATCCAGAATCCCGATGCACCGGCAGCTCCGCAGAAGCAACAAACTCCTCTCACACCACCACGAATTCCGCTGCAGCGAACCGATCGGCAAATTGGTCTGGCTGCCCTGCCTTCAGGCGACGAATCTTCCGCGAACAGCACTGTTTCTGTCGCCTCAACGGTCCCGGAACTTCCACCAACGAACACTCCAGCCGCTGAAGTGCCGGCGCCCAGTGACTCAGAGACATCACCACGCCGCATTGTGAATTCCGGCCCCCCACTGACCTCGGTCGTGCGTGAGGTCCCGCAGTTACCACTGGACTTTTCTGCGCCTCCGCTGATGGTGGCTGCCGTA
>JALQWE010000094.1 GCA_023258825.1 Planctomycetaceae bacterium
ACGGTGAATCCAGCCCATGGCGATGTGCAGTTCTCACTCCATAGTAGGCGCGTCACTAAATGGTGAACATTCGATGCCGGGGTTTCCCCAATGACCATACTTGAGACGGGCCAGCTTTTGTTCGGCGGTACTTCACGACGCATCAATCATCGGGGGGGATCCTTCAAAACTCACTTCGACAGTCCTTTGGATCGCCGGGGCTTCCCTGATTCCTGCTGACCAGACCGTTGTGTCTGGTTGCCCTGAACCATGCTTTTCACGCCATCACTTTTGTTGGGACTAACCCGAAGAGCTTGATTCTCACGAAAGGTCTGCAGTCAATGCAATCAACTCTGTTTCACATTTATTACCGTTTGGTCGACCGACCATTCGCGCGAGTTGTCGTGTTCGCCATTGTGGCGTATCGCAGATGGATCTCCCCTCGCAAGGGGTTCAAATGCGCGCAGGCCGCCATGACACAGGGCGAAAGCTGTTCTGACGTGGGGCTGCGGGCCTTCAGTTCGGCGGGCACCGTTCTGGAAGCAGTTCAGATTGTACAGGACCAGCGTCGCAAATGTCGTGATTCGTTCGTCAAATATCGAGGGCTGAAGGGCGATGCGGTGAAGTTGCTCGCAGTGGCTCCGATCCTGGCTGATGGCGATACGATTATCAAATGTTGCTGACGCGTCCCCTGACCGCTTATGCACCCTTTGGAGAGATATCCTTGATCAGGCACTTCACAGCGACGGTGGTCCTCTTTGGCCTGCTGCAGGCCGTCATTCCGAGCAACGTGATGTCTCAGGAGTCGACGGCGGAATTTTCCATTTCATTATCGGAACAACAACTCATCACGGCTCACTGCTTTCTGGAGGGTTGCACTGAGGCTTTTGATGCGATTCCTGCACTCGGACCAATTATTAAAGGCGGTTCAAAAGCAGGACTTTCTCTGTTGCTGCCCAGCGAAGAGTCTGCAACCAGAAGAGCCATCCAAATCAATCATGAGAAACTTCTGACGCAACTTGGAACAGTGAATACGCGGCTGATGGACATCGCTTCATCAATCGACGAGATCAGGGAATCGGTCGAAGCAGCGCCTGAACAGGAGCTGTATGTGGACTGCAGAACGCTGTATTCGCAACTGGTAGACAGTCCTGCAACTGCAGGGCAAATGGAGGCGATGATCCGGGAGCTTGAAACACGTGTTTACAACGCATCACACATGCTGGAGCTGCGGCCACGTGGATTGGTTTTCTATCTCGCAGTCTCCAACGCATCGCTCTCCCTGAATTGCCTGCAGGAAGCCAGTGTCAGACTCAAGGTATCGGAGGAACAGCAAAAAAAACTCAAAGTCGTCTCAGCTCGAATTGACCAGATTCTCAACACATGCTCGTCGAAAGGCAGCTACAGTCCTGACAACTGTCAGGAACTCTGGAAACGGTACGACGACTGTCGTGCAACAAGCCGACGATTGCTGGAGGAAGCAGGACTGTCTGAAGCTGCGACAGCTGATGCATTCGCGGTCAATCGATTCGCGTTTTCGGGTCGTGAGCCCGACGGAAAACCCGACATTGAATACAGTATCCTCCGCTTCAGCCGTGAAGAGAAGTGGAAATTCAAGTCGTCGACATACGGACTGACTGTCAATGGCGGATTGGTTAAGACGCGGAATGGCTTTGAATCTTTTGAACCGGTGTCCATGGCAGGATTTACAAACGGGACTCCAGAGTCCCCTGTATCCACGATTGAAATTGACTCGGAAGGTGATCAGGCGAAACGCACACTTGAGGACCGCGTCAGAGAGCGAATTGAGGCCTACAACGACAGTCTTGATGCCACCAATCAATCGTGCGCTGCCTGTGTGGTTGCTGAGGCCGCGAAGAAGCTGGTCGAGATGAATAAGAAGGCTCTGACAACTTCATACACGGGCCGATAGAATGTCGAACGCCGGCTTTACGTCCGTCAGGCAGTTACTGATCAGGAAGAAGGTTGCATCGTTCCGCAGGTCCGTAAAGCCCGACGGGCATCTGGAAACAACATTTGTCGAGCTGTTTGTTCAATCCCGATTCCGTCATTACGTCCTGGCGTATCTCACGGTTCAGGAAGGTGAGCCGTTTGAAGGGGAGGCTGGTTACGACACGAATGCTCCAAAACTGATTGACGGGTTGCTGCGATCCATCGGAACCGACTCGCTTTTGACGTTGAGACCCGGAATCAGAAGTTTCCGATTTGATTTCTGTCTCGACCCGCTGATCTCCCTACGTAAAATCTACGCGATGGAGTTCGAGTCCTGTGGTGGGCGGGTTTCAATTCTGAAATGGTTTTCCAGATTCGTGCTGTTGCGTCAGTTCAGGGCAAGGTGCCTGATCATCCGGCTACTGCTCAGCAGCTATGGACGCTTCTATCTCGGTCGACAAACAACCACCGAATGGATCAACTCGGCTGTACAGAGCCCCAATGGCAGACGTCTTGTCGCGTTCCTGCTGCTATTCCTCTTCCCGTGTGCCCGTCAGTTTTCAAAGGCGGAATGGGATCAGGTTTTCTCAGCAATCACCGGCTACTTTGGCCAGCGAATTCCAGAACTTCTCAGCGTGATTCCGGCGAAATCGATTGAGTCCAATGGACTCATTAAACTTGCCAAAGTCTTCTTTGGGACTCTGGTCGGCTCCAGTGCCTGCCGCGGACGATGGCAGGTCGACAACCTCAACTTCGTTGTGAATTCCATCCGTCTTGCCTACTCCTGGGGAATCACGTATCCCCTTGTAGACAATCTGCTTGACAGTGACGCCACACCCGATGCTTTGCGTTCTGAAATCTGTCGGACATTGCACGCCGTTTTTGAAGGCAGTGAGCCCGATCCTGAGTCATCTGAAGAAACGCTCTCTGCAGAAGTTCGGCAACTGAAGGAGAGACTTACCGAAGTTGTGCGGCTGATCCCTGAATCGAACCGGGCTCGGGCGCGGTCATTGCTGATACAGTTGCTCGACGTGCACAGGCGCGACTCGATGCGACGTCTCGATAATGATGCGAACGCCATTGATCTCCAGGAGGTACTTGCCGACACCGTGCAGAAAGCGTCACTGGTCAGGCTCGCGACGATGGAGATTTGTGGAATTACGACAGGGGCAGATGTTGTTCAACGCTGCGAAGAACGAGGCCTTTTCAATCAGTATGGTGATGATCTCTGGGATATTTACGAAGATTTTGAGGAAAACCGCTGCACTCCCTTCACGCTGTTTCTGAATAAAGGGTTAGGCGATAACCCATTTCGCTACTACGTCGCCTGCACTTTGAGCCTGACTGCGAACATGTCCCGTTATCGAAAGATGGCGGCTCTGATGGGATGTGCCGAGTCTTTCCGCGATCTGACGCTTAGCCTTGCGAAGACCAACAGCGATGTGCTGCAGGTGTCACGGTATATCCAGGAAGTGCTGACGGAACAGGGTATCGACGACATAGACGAGTTTCTTGCTGCCGTCCCTCATGTGGATTTCGATGCGGTTCTATTTGAGGCGGAACGCGCTGTGATAGACAGTCTTCGTCGAGGACTGAGGAGGAATCATTCTCAGGACAACAGCATCCGGGCCGGATGAGAGCATCATTTCAAACGCGCAATTTGCTCTGGAGGCTGATCACCAGGGCCTGCTACGCACAGCACGCAATCCGGTCACCCGCACACGTCGATCCAGACTTTGCGGTGCGTCTCCCTGCGCCCTCCTTCATCGCTGCAGACGTGCGATGACACGGCTACAGCTCGACTGCGGCGGTGGGAAACGGACGCACAATACCGGCAGTCGCACACGGCCCGTTCACGCGTTTTCCCGGGTGGCTCGATCGCACTGATCGCCCCACAATCGCATCGGTCAGAAAAATTTTTCAAAGTCGCGTTAATACCCTTCGTAATACCTTCTGAAGGAGTTTTTCACGGCACGGCAAGATGGCGTCAGACAATAGGGACCACGTCCAGTCCCGGACGGGTGCCAGCCTGATCAGTGTTCTCTCATTATTTTTATTGCCGCGACTATTCGACCTGTATCTCAACGAATCGGAGTAGTTTCATGGGACTAAAACTTGAGTTTCACGTGAACGGCAAAGTGCACGTGCACGACATTCGAGCACAGGGCGACGAACTTCGGTCGCTCGGCGACAGCGTTCTTCAGGATTACCCCAACGCATCCCTCATTCGCTTTTGGACTGATGATCTTTACGGTCTGGGAAGACAGTGGAAGTTCCTGGAATACAGCGGTGGACGCTGGGGGAACTTCAACTCTCCGCCTAACAGGACGGCTGACGGATTTCGGTAAACGCAGGCTGATTCTCTGCTGAGTACCCTGGGGCGTCCCGGGGTACCCGGCAGTGATGTCTGCGTGTCTGCACAGAGTGCCAAACGCGGGTCGTGGTTGAACAGTGAGTGTGGTGTGTTTTAACAATCAGGAGAGAACGCGATGCCGATCAAAGTTCAATGTCCCGGGTGTCAGTCGAAACTGGTTGTCCAGGAGGACAATCTGGGGAAGGCACATCGCTGTCCGCGGTGTCAGCAGCCGATTGCCCTGGACGGAAAAAATCTCGCTGCTTCCGCTCCAGCGACAGCGACGACCATGGCGTCTGCGACAGGTGCTCCCAGCGTGCCAACGCAGCCACAGGTTCGCAGTCGCCTGAGAAGCTTGTTGAAGCGGGTGCTGGTTTTCCTGGTAGTCTGCTGCGTGGGCATCCCCGTGCTGTTGCTGTCACTTGTAGGTCTCGCGGCAATATTCACAGGCAGCCCCGGAAATTCGCAGGCTGCCACCAATTCCAGCGGTGATTCCTCGGGCAGCACTTCAGGGAGCGAAGGAACGACGGCTGCGCAAAACCCCACTTCCTCAATCCCAGTTTACACAACCCCCGTCATTGAAACGCCGCAGGTAGACACGGCAGCGAAGGAAGCTGCGGCCCGCAATCAGGAAGCCTGGCGGCAACTGGCACTGTGCGACAATCGCTATGAGCGACTTTCACGAGAATCACCGCTGGAATACTGGGAGGCCATGCGTCAGGGGTATGGAGAAATCGATGTCCGGAATGTGGACTGGGAATTTGTAAGTCTGGTGGAAGACTACCGCACACTGTTTCTGGATCACGCAAACACACACCGCCAGTGGGCACAGGAGCGTCAGGTGCTGGTGAACATTGTCGATGGTGCTCCGGTGCCTGAGAGCTTTGCGGAAGGACTCGTTGTCGGATTTGCCGGAGCAGTGACGATCAACGCGATTAACGAACTCGATGCACGCTACCAAAATCAAATTTTATCGCTCAAGCCGCGGATGGACGAACTCCAGGAAAGGGAGAGCACACTCAGGGCTCTGATGACGGAACGCCATGGCGTTTCCATGTGAGTTGCCAGCGTGAAACCGTCCCACAGCCCGGGCAAGTGACTCCGCAGGGGCTGCTGACGATCTGTGAATCTGTCAGATGCTGCCGCAGAGATCCCGAGGCCTGGGCGCAGCCTGCGGGAAGCGCTGCCATGTCGTGCCGGTTCAAGTCCGGGCCACGTTGCCTGCCAGGTGGCAACGAGTGGGAATCATCTGACATGTGTCATGAAGGTGTGCAGCCCGCTGCTCTGGCCTTGTGGTTGCAGAGGGTGTCGTTCCAGATCAGGAATCTGTCCATCGACAGTTGAAAGAAACCTTAGAAAGCAGAGGTTCAGAATGGCCGTCAAATGTGGTCATTGTGGTGCGGCTATCAGCATGAAAATATCCAAAGTCGCACTCGCAGTGGGTGGCAGTGTCGCCATGATCCCGCTCGCGGCGGCTTTCGGTTTGAAAGCCGGGCTGATTGCGCTCGGTGTGGCGGCATGGCAGGGAAACAGTAATGCATTGCAGTTGCTGCGATTGAAGCAGCAACTGATGAAGGCCTCAGAAAAGTGCGGATCCTTCTTCTACTGCAGCAGTTGCGGCAAAGACGCCTCGGTTGGTGAGGTATTTTCGCAGCTGTAATGCAGCGTTGATTCCGGACAGTGTGAACACTCAAAAACAGGATTCCACGATGAAGTGGCCTACCGACAGATTTCTGCAGTACGTGATCTGCTGGTTTATCACTGGATGGTTCTGGCAACTCATTTTTTCGCAACAGCATTCGTCAGCGACAGTCAACGAAACAATTGGTCGGGTATTCGTCAATCTCATCAGTCCGATGATGTTTGGGGCGATCTGTTCCGAGTTTCCGCTGGTTTCATGGTCGGCCGCGGGCTGTGGTATGGTCTTTGTCAGCACCCTGACAATTGGGACGATACGATCTGCGTATGCCGCCAAATACGCTCTGGCCTCTTACTTCATGCTGACGATGTTTACGCTTTGGGTGGAACCCTGGATCACACTCTCCGGCGTGGTGGTCATGTTTTTGGAGATTCTGTTCAAAATGTCGTCGATGGTTGTGGACGTGGGAATCTCGTTCCTCGCACTGATGATGTGGCAGAAGGCGGCCTCCCATGTGGACTCGGAACTGGGCGCGTAAGCGAAAAGGGAAGGTGCCGGAGCAATGTCGACTTTGGCACAGGCCACAAACCAGACAGGACACTTGTCGCCGGGAAATCCGTGCCGTCTTATTTCGCGGTCACGTTGTGCTCGGGAATGTCGCTGACAAGTGCCAGGTATTTGTTCCGCATCCTGGCCACATGCTGCTGGAAAACATCCTCATCGGGGGCAAGATTTGATGCGAGTATGGCTTCGATGAGGGAGGAGTGCAGAGAGTCGGCGGCTGCTTTGGCATCCGAAACCGTCCATGCCAACTTTGCCTGGTGCTCAAAGGCCTTGCTCAGCAGATAGTGCGGGCTTGCTGTTTTGGGATGGTGTTCTCGCAGGATTTCGCCCAGTTGGAACATCCACGCGACAATAGCTCGGGACTGACAGATATTCCCTGCGCGCCTGGCGATCGTCTCCTGCACCTGGGACCGTTGGGCGAGGAACACAACAGCTTTTGAATAAAGTTCCGGACGAAAGTGTGTGGTATCCACATGCCGATTCAGCTGTTCGAAACAGTCGACCGCCACCTCGGTCGGAGACTGCCCCTCCGCAATTTGCCCGACAGCTCGGCAGCACAATTCCTCGGCAAGTTCCCCGGCAAAAACGCCCTCAACAACTGTTGAATGGGTGAGGGCTGTGGGAAACAGACGCAAAGCCTTGCTCAGTTGGTCCACCGAACGTTGATTCTGCGTATCGAGGGCGGTGACGGAGGTCAGCAGCATCCGGCTGCTCTCATTCGAAGTTTTCGCAAGGAACCGTCGGATTGTGCCGCGGCCTGTTTCCAGAATCTCTGCACTGAATTCCGGATGCGTCGTTTTTACTCGTTCCGCAAGATCCCGCTGGAAACCCAACCACTCAAACAGACTGCCAAGGATCACGGGACTTTCAGAGTGCAGCAGCAGCAGGTCTTCCGCTCGTTTTAAGTCCTTCCGTAATTCGCCGAATTGATTATGCCTCGCATGAAGATACGCACTTCTGTAGAGCAGATCGACATACATACTGGCGACTTCGGGATCGCTTTTCAGTCGGTCCTGATGGAACTCGACAAGTTGATCAGCATCAATCAGCAGGTCCCGCCATTCATCTTCTGCCCCCACTCGTTCAAAATGCTCACAGATTTGCTTTTGAATCTTCAGGACGTCGATGAGATGAGTGTTGGAAACCGCCGGCAGCTGGCGAATCGCGGCCGTCAGCTTCGTCACCGTTTTCAGTAACTCAGCGGATTTTTCGTAAATCCCTGTCTCTGCCGAATTCATCATTCCCGGCAACAGCACCAGCAGTTGCTGCACGGCGGCGCCTGACAGAGATTCTCCGCGTTCGGCACGACTGACCGCCGCCTGCGCTTCCAGCCGATGGTGTTCAGACTGCCGCCAAAGCCATGCGAGGCCGACGATGGTGGCCGCCGTGGCTACCGAAGCCGCAAAGACCAGCGCCGCAGTGGCAGGCTGCCGACGGTACCACCGGATCAGACGTTCAAGACCAGAAACCGAACGCGCCAAAATTACGTGTCCATCCAGCCAGCGCCGCAGATCGTCCGCCAGCTGCACTGCATCGGCATAGCGTCGCGATGGCTCTCGGGAAAGACACACAAGACAGATCGTCTCCAGATCCAGCGGCAGGTCAGGCACCAAATCCCGCGGAGAAATCGGTGAACAGGCTCGGACCTGCTCCAGCGTTCCCGCAGTCGTCGCTGCCTGAAACGGCGGACGCCCGGTCAGCAGGGCGTAAAGTGTCGCCCCAAGTGCAAAAACATCGGTTGTTTTCCCGATCGATTGTGAATCCGCAGCAATCTGTTCGGGCGCCATGTAGGACGGAGTTCCACGGGGTCCGCCCCCAAAATTCCGATCACTCCCCGGACTCGTTTCGTCTGAACAATATGAAATCCCGAAGTCAGACAACAACGGGATAACCCGTGAGATATCCTCAGAATCCGATGTGTCCAGCAGGATATTGGCCGGCTTGATGTCCAGGTGCACAATACCCGCCCGATGCAGAACATCAACCGCTCTGGCAATCGATTCCACAATCCGCACAGCTTCGCGAATCGGAATCGGACTGGTCATGCGGGATTTCAATGTTCCCCCGGAAATAAGTTCCAGCACAAGATACATTTGATGTTCGTATTCCGCTGCATCCAGCAGTCGCACGACATGTGGATGACGAATCTGTCCAAGTGCGCGGGCTTCCGCCAGCCAGCGTTGCCGCATCGCAGCTGGAGGCAGACGGTCCTGCGACAGAAGTTTCAGGGCCACTTTTCGGCCAATCGAAATCTGCAGAGCTTCATAGACAGTTCCTGCTCCTCCCTGCCCCAACTTTCTGACGATCACAAACCCCGGAATTTCCGGCAGTACATCCACAGACTTCCGAGATGTGACAGCGGAATCATCAGATCCCTGAATGGCCAGCATCTCCAGCAGATCGGTGCAGACCACGCACCCTTCGACATGCGCTTCAAGTCGCCGAAACGTTTCCGTTCCCTGGCGACTGCTTCCCAGCAATCGCAACTCCTCCATGGACGGACAGGGGTCAGTAGCCATCGGCACTTCCTTCGGCCTCGATGAATCCCATATCGAGTGCTGTCTGGCGCAGCATTTTTGTGATTCTTTTCCTGGTCGCATAGGCGGCCGCGTAGCTGATATGAAACTCGTTGGCAGCGCCGCGGATCGGGTCGTCCTCAAGCAGCGTGCGACAAAAAATCATCCATGTCCTGTCGCCCACTCGAAGTCGCACAGACTCCTGCACAATCTCCGCCTGTTGAAACAACAGTTTGGAAAACTCATCCAGCGAAAATTCCGGATCAGGCTCGGCCGGCTGCTCCGCCATCTCTTCATCGCTCATCAGCATAATAGTCAGGTTCTTCTGATGAACCCTTCGCCACTGATCGATCGCTCGAGACTGACACAGCCGCTTCAACCACGCTCGAAATCGATAATGTGGCAACGGCTTATAGCTCTGCATCCGCTGCGAAAGTTCCAGCCAGATTCTCTGGATCAGATCCTCACGGGAATGCAGATCGAATTGAAATCTGTAGATGTAACGGCGGATGAGCGGGTCATAGCGTTTCACAAACGCATCCCACGCCTCGGTGTTTCTCAGGTCTCCCACCGCAAGCAGCTCCAGTGGATCGGTCGTCTCGCCGGTACAGACACTCATCGAAGTTCCCAATCCGGATGTGGGTACGATGGACACAAGGATGACACGGAGGGCAGGGGAGGAAGGAACTGCTCTGCAGGAGGTTGCAGAGAGAACCTGTCTACATGGAGGAGCGAGGATTTTTTACGTGTCTGAAAAGACCGGAGGTAGCGTCAGGCTGTTCAACAGACCGCCACGGCAGCGCCAGACGCTTGCGCCCGAGCTTGGGCTTCATGTCGCCAGAATACCAGCCTGCGATTGACGACCACGGCAATTGCTTCGGCAGCATCCAACAAAAGTTGACCCATAGGAAATCTTCCCATGGGATGTCTCAGTATCCTAAGAATCCACCAGCCTCCGTCAAGGATTCCTCTCAATAAACGGCGTCAGTCGATCCGGGTACACATTGCGCAATGACAGTATTCGTGATCAGCTTTCGAGGACCGGCATTGAGCAGCAGTCACTTTCAATGTGGC
>JALQWE010000951.1 GCA_023258825.1 Planctomycetaceae bacterium
TATCAAGGCGGAGGCCGGATTCCTGCCTGTTCGCCCCATGACATTCCACGCAGTGCGTGAGCAGCAGTGGTCGAATGCTGACTTCAAAGTGTTGAAGCTGTCGTGGAAGATCCTGAGCAACGACGGGACCGAGGCATTCGCAGAGCAGGGGAAGTACGATTAACAGACAGAGCCTGCGGTGGAGCCGTGCCGTGGTGTGAATGACTGTAACGGTTGCGTTTTGAAGATGTCTGAGCACAGCGAGTCATCCCTTTTTTTCGGCCAGACGTCGCTGACGCTGCCAGGATGCAAGCGCCCGCTTGTTGAAGTCACCATTTGTCAGGTGCGATTCCCAGTCTGCTCGTGCCTTGCTGAGCCGACCGCTGAACAGGCTGTTGAGCAGCAGGCGATGGGCAAAGGCAACAAATCGAAGGTCGGCCAGTTTCGAATTCCCAACCCGGTGATAGTCTCGCATGCGACTGTAAATTCCCTGCCAGACCGGCAGCATGTCCTCAAGCCCGGCGACGATCAGCAGTTGCTGATGGAAGGCCATGTCCTGATCCAGAACTTCCTGAGCGTTCTGGTCTTCTCCGGCACGTTCCATCCGTCGAATGATGGCCTGCCATGAGTGACGATGATCTTCGTTGAGTTTTTCGGCCGCATGCGTCAGTGCGTAAAGTTCCAGCTGACATCGCAGCGGAGTCAGCAGGCCCTGAACATGCTCGGTCAGCGCTGTCGCGACAACCATTCCGCGATTGGGTTTGGCATTCAGCAGACCTTCGAGCGCCAGTTTCTGAAGTGCTTTCCGAACGGGATGTCGACTGACGCCGAACCGTGCCGCCAGCTCTTCTTCACGCATCGCGCTTCCGGAAAAGTGGTTGCCTGCCAGCAGCTCGCTGCGGAGCAGATCGCACACCTGGTCAGCAATCGTCCTGAGAGGTGTTTCCAGAGTGACCGTCATTTGGCGTTCTTTCTGCAGAATACACGGAGGCGACCTGTCGTATGTCACTCTCGCTATCCAGACTCTGCGAGTCTATCCGGGCCGGGACCTCCGCACAAATGGATTTTGTCGACAAACATGTTGTTTGGATACAATCTACACGTCGGCATTGGAGGCTGTACGCTGGGCAGTAGCATTGATTGGCGCCGAGACAACTCCGAAGGCCTGCACTACCGTGCTTTCGTCCGGAGTTGAACGGCTACTCCGGTGCGTCAACGGGATTGTGAATTGCCGAGCACTTCCCGGAAATCTTCGCAGAGGAAGCGTCGATTGTTTGCAGGCCGCTGCCCGGCCGTCCTGCTGACGGTCAGTTTCTCATCCGGGCCACATTTTGCGTCTGACACCGCTACAGGGCAGGGCCGACATGCATCATCAGTGGTCTCTACAGCAGATCTCTGTGGGTTCACCGAATGCGAGTACTGCTACGAGGGAAAACGAGTCTCCGTCTGCGATGTGTCAGGTCAGGATGTCGCGGATGACGTGGCCATGAACATCCGTCAGGCGATAGTCGCGGCCACCGTGACGCCACGTCAATCGTTC
>JALQWE010000952.1 GCA_023258825.1 Planctomycetaceae bacterium
ATGAAGACTTGCAAGTCAGACAATCAACGGCCCAGCACTCGATGCAGCGTCTGCCGGAACATTTCGATGCTATTTTCCTGAGTGCACTGGGCTTCTGCATACTGCCGCGCACGTTGCCCCATCGCGACCAGTTCCTCGGGCCGCCGAGCGGCCTGAAGAATCTGTTCAGCAATGGCCGCCACATTTCCAGGAGGAACAGTCAGCCCCACACGTTGTTGAGAGACGATGTGATGCAGCTCTGATCCCTCAGGAGCGTTCGTCAGACATGGTCGCCCCGCGGCCAGAATTCCATAGAGCTTGCTGGGCATCAAACATTGAGCCAACGACGCGGTGAGTGGGATCAGGTGCAGATCCGCCGCCGACAAACTTGCCGCCAGTGTGTCCTTAGGCTGATAATCGAAGAAGCGGATATTCTGGAGCCCCTTCGCCTGAACGCTGGCCTTCAACTGCTGCTCCAGCGCTCCCTTGCCAATGAACACAAACAGAATCTCCGGGTGCGCTGACAATAACTCGGCCGCACTCACAAACTCTTCCAGCCGCTGTGTCAGGCCCAGATTGCCGGAATACATGACGAGGAATCGCCCCTGCAGCCCGTGCTGCTCCCGAAATGGGTTCGGATCCGGGATGGGCTGCACAGATTTCGTGTCTGCCCAGTTCGGAATGATGTCGATACGCTCTTTCGGTATGCCGCCACGCTCCAGCAAACGCTGCATGTCGCGACTGAGCACAATCATCCGGTCACAACGCCGATAGGTTTCAAACAACGATCGTCGCAGTCGTCGCACCCAGAAATTGTCCGAGATTTTGCCAAGTGCGATACCCACGTCCGGATGGATGTCCTGCAGATAGCCAATCATCCGACATCCGGTCCGCCGCTGCAGTCGCTGAGCTTCAAAGGCCAGCAAAAAGGGATCGGTCTCGAACACAACCACGTCCGGAGCCGCAACCGTCTTCAATGCCCGCCTGACAGACCGGGCAAATGATACGTAGTTCAGGGCCTTCATCCAAAGTCGACTTTTGGGAAACTGCAGATGCTCCAGCCGCTGAATCCCAACGCCGTTGCGACCTGAAAGAGAACTCCAGTTCTGCCCGTCTCCCCTCGGATCCACGCTGTTGGGCTTCCCCGCTACCACGCGGACCCGAAAGTCCCCGGTAAGGCCCTCACACAGCGTCGTCAGCAATTGCCCGGTAGCTTCCATATCCGGCCAGTAGGACCGATTCAGAAACAGCACATCCGGAGACCGACTTGTCATAAAAAGCTCGCACACTCTCTGCGACGGCAGAACACAGAAATTTACCGCACGTGAGACAGGATCTATTACCGGCCCCGGTGAACACCCAACCCCCGACGCCTAAGACTCCGTTTCAGTACACACCGGGGCGTACTTCGTGCCCGTCGGTGCCCCAGCCCGATTGAATTATACCCCTCGCCGACCCCGCCTGGCGGGTAATTGCCAGCCAAACATGTCCAGCTGCGAAGAAATTGACTTTCAGGTGATCGATGCCGGATTTGCAGG
>JALQWE010000953.1 GCA_023258825.1 Planctomycetaceae bacterium
AGACGCTCCCGACAGCCCGGATTTAACCGCATCCTGGGAGTTCTACCCACAAGCAAACGCGAAGTCAGCCAAAAGTTCGTGCGGAATTCCCGGAATTCCTGGAAGAATCGCGGAGATTTTGGGTGGTAGATCTACGCGGGGCAGGCTCGGCGTTGGTTGGATTCAGATTCGCAGAAGCCACCCTTCACGCTCCCCGGATGAAATACCCGACTCTTCCAATCCAAAAGTCTCCGTCATTTTAACCCAGCATTGTCCGTGAGCCGAATGCCCACGATGACGAGGTTCTTACATCCAGAAATCCACGTGGCTGGCAGATTTATGAGTGGTAATGTGCGATTTTGATGAACATTCGCCGCGTCAATCAGACCTGCGGGTTGCTTTCCAACTCGACGTGTTACGCAGTGAAAAGAAGTTGCCTGTAGGGATTTCGACAACATCGTTTCGATGGATTCCCTCACACCTCTGGTATAGACTTGGGAAAACCCGGTTGAGTGTCGGCCGCCTGGGCTGCCTGAAATCTTCTATTGTTCCACGGCTTTGCAGGACAGGGGATGAACATGCCGCAACGGTCCTTGTCCTCGCAACAGCGTCGCTGGCTTGTGAAAGAACTTGGAGATTGGGAAACAGTCGGACTGCTTCAGCCCGGACAGGCTTCGAAAATCCTCAGCACATATCAGTCCGCTGAAACTGCCGCAGCCAACACCAGTTCCCGGATTGTCAATGCTCTGATGAGCACCGCAGCGATGCTCGTTCTCGCCGGCGTTCTGCTGCTGGTTTCCTTCAATTGGCAGCAGCTTTCAACCGCCGTAAAACTTGCGATCATCTTCGGCGTAATCCTTGCCACATACTGGGCGGCATTCACGACACGCCGCCGCGGACAACTGACGGTTTCCAATACCCTGTTCTTCCTCGGTGCCGCCTTTTATGGCTGCGGCATCATGCTGATCTCACAGATCTTCCACATGGGTGGCCATGCTCCCGACGCCGTCTGGTGGTGGGCGATCGGCACTTTACCCCTGGCTCTTTCGCTCGAATCCACTCTTCTGCATGCCCTTCTGGCTGCATTGCTGGCGATCTGGAGCGGCATGGAAATCCTTGGTGCGTCAGACATCGCTGCCAGCAGCATGCTCCGAATTCGCTTTGTCTCAGAATCTGCGCTCGCCCTGCCACTTCTGGCGGCACCTGGTGTTCTGCTGGGCATTCGCTCTGCAAAACCGGGTGTGCTTTGGTTGTATGCTCCCCTGCTGACCTGGTGGCTGGTACTGCAGCCAATTGCATGGGAACGCTATTGGAACTTCCACAGCGAACATCCCCTGTTCTTCATGTGTGCCACCGGAGGCTTGTTGATGATGATCGCCCAGTCATACAGGCGATGCAGTGCGATGGCTCTGCCGTGGCGAACGTGCGGTGTCCTGCTGACGGGTGGCTGTCTGCTGCCGCTCAGTTTTTATGACGTACACAGATTGCCTTGGAGCAACTCAATCGACAGTACCGGCATGTT
>JALQWE010000954.1 GCA_023258825.1 Planctomycetaceae bacterium
GAACCGGCCAGCGAACCGGCCCGTCAACCGGAACCGGTGAGAGACAATCTGGAACCGGCGGAGTTCACGGAACCGGCGCCTTTCGAACCGGACACAGTGCGACAGCCTGAGCCGTTCCCGGCAGATGCTCCGGACTTTGCAGAACCGAATGTGCCGCTGCCGCGGGATACAGGCGCCTCGGACGACGGGACGGAGCTGCCCAGCATGGACAGCCAGCCACTCGATCGCGGCGGACGCCGAATTCCCTCGGCCGGACAGTCCTCGCAGTCCCCGGCTTTGGATTCCATGCGACCTCACTTGAGCATCCAGAAGCTGGCACCGAAATCTGCCACCGTTGGTGTGCCGATCGAATACCGCATCATCATCAGTAATCAGGGTGATCTGCCCGCATATGATTTGCAGGTGGAAGATGAACTGGGGACCTCAGCGGAACTCATCAGTACCACTCCGCAGCCCGATACAACGGCCGGTGGAGTGATGCGGTGGCGAATTCAGGAACTGGACTCAGGAGCATCCCGGGAAATCACGGTTCGAGTCAGACCGACCGGTGAAGGCACCATGGACGGTGCTGCCACAGTCAGCTTCAGCGCCCAGGTTCGCTCGGCCACCGTCATTCGTTCGCCAAAACTGCAACTGGAAGTCACCGGGCCTCCTGCTGTAAAGCTTGGCAGCGGGATCCAGCTGCAGTTCCGCATCACCAATAATGGCACCGGCGACGCGAGTAACGTGGTACTGCGCAGCGTACTGCCTCCGGCACTGCGGCATCCTGAAGGTTCCGACCTTGAATACACAATCGATGTTCTGAAGGCCGGCGAAACGGAGGTGGTGGATCTGTCCGTCGCCGCAGCCGAACCTGGGGAGCGTGTGAGACTGGCGGCGGAAATCGAGGCCGATGGGACCACCACAACCACCGCTCGTACCGAAATCAACATCGTCGGGTCCCAGCTGGTTATTGAACGAACCGGCCCGGGTAAACGCTACGTCAATCACCCCACTCGCTTCCAGAATATTGTCCGGAATCAATCGCAGTTTGATGCTGTCGGCGCCAGTGTTGTGGAACAGGTCCCGGAAGGCATGCGAGTGGAATCGCTGGGGGCCGGTGGAAAATATGACCCCAAAACTCGCCAGATTCGCTGGGAACTTCCCACGATTGACGCCGGACGCGACGTCGTACTGGACCTGACGCTGGTACCTGAATCCACTGGCCGGCTTGAGTCTCGCGTGGCTGTCGTTGAAGCCTCGGGCTTCCGCTCAGAAGCCAGGGACAACACCGTTGTCGATGTCGAGGGCATTCACAACGTCACAGCCGATATCAGCCGCCAGGACAAGCCGGTCGCCATTGGTGAACGCTTTGGATTTACTGTGACGATTGACAATCGTGGTACAGCTGAAGCCCGCAACGTCCAGATTTCATTGCAGGTACCTGCGGAAATTGAAGTTCTGGCAGCAGGCACTCACGAGGTTCCGGGGAAACTGCTGCCAGAACTTCAATTTCCGCAG
>JALQWE010000955.1 GCA_023258825.1 Planctomycetaceae bacterium
CGTCAGCTACCAGTTCGCCCAGCGCGGTATCGTTGTGCGCGGCAATCGTCGCCACCTGCGCCTTCTCCAGCCGGCTCTGAACAGGTCTCGACAGCGCCTGGATGGCCCGCACTGCGATCTTCACGCCACGATCCAGCCCCCGCCGCAGATTCACGCCACTCGCCCCCGCTGCGATGTTTTTGACGCCTTCGGCAAACATTTCATGCGCCAGAATTGTCGCCGTACTTGTGCCGTCCCCAACCACTTCTCCCGTACGTTCCGCAGCTTGCCGCAGCATCCCGACACCCAGATTCTCCTCGGGATCCGGCAACTCCAGCTCTTTGGCAATCGTGACCCCATCATTACAGGCCAGCGGACGTCCCCACGCTTTGCGAATCAGGACACACTTCGCACGTGGCCCCAGAGTTACCCGAACCGCATCAGCCAGCGCCCTCGTGCCCTGCAGAAGTTTGGCACGCGCCTCATCCCGAAACAACAGTTTCCTGTCACTCATACGCCGACACCGCTCCTGTGTGAAAAACTCTGCACGGAGACTGGCCAACGCGTTCGTCACGGGATGAACACACGCCACGGTCGATGGTCGAATATCGAATCCATCGACATGGAGACGACACGGGGCAATGGACACCCTCCCGGATCGTCGCACAGAACTCCGGTCGATTATCTCACCAGGAACGGCTCTGGACGATCAGGGAAACCGCCAAATTCGGTCGATGCGGACTTCTGTGCCGCCCTGAATTTTAATGCGCAGTGCACTCAGCGACCGTGACGATCAATAAACTCAATGATGGGTGTGGAATCATCGAGTCCGTGCACGTGGGCTATTCCCGGCTTGACGATCACCGTCATTTTTCCACCCAGTTTTTTGTAGCGTTCTTCGATCACTCGGGTATTTTCTTCCAGAGGGACAATATCGTCGGCGTCGCCGCTGACGTGCAGCAGAGGTACCCCGGCGCGGGCCAGTGGTTCCAGGTGATCCACCGGATTCAGCACCTTTTTCAGTAGCTCATCTTCAGTCGTGACTCCGTAAACCTGCAGCAATTTTGCCACTTCCGCATCGCTGCGTTTTCCCTTGCCACGCCCCATGGGCCAGCTCTGAATATCACACACCGGCGCATCCCCGAAAATGCAGGAGACTTTCTGAGGATTGGCAGCCGCCCAGTTGTAGCAGTACAGCCCACCGCGACTGGTTCCGACCAGAGCCGGGCGGGCCCCCAGTCCGTACGTCTCTGTCAATTCCCGGTAAACCTGATTCCAGTGATCCACGGCCACAGGACCACCGAACTGGTCACTGATGCGTGTGTAGACCAGGTGAAACCCGCGTCCCAGCAAGGCAATGTCCGGATTGGGCCGGTGACCAAAGAACTCCCCATGCCAGATCCACGGACGTCCCTCAGCCGCCTGACGAGGAATCACGACCAGCACTGGCCGACCATTGATTTCAAAATCCTTCTTTTCATAACCATTCCAGACACTACTGGTGCCCGGAAACTCCT
>JALQWE010000956.1 GCA_023258825.1 Planctomycetaceae bacterium
GGGCATTCCATTGACGGCTATCGCTTCGACGAGGATCAGCCTGGCCTATCGACTGTCAGAATCGGGGCAACACGAGAAGGCGGCGAGTGAGCTGCAGCAGGCTGTGGAGAGTCTGGAGCAGTTGTATCTGGAGACTTCGCGGTCAGCAGAAGGGCTCCTGGCGCAGGCTCAGAACAATTATGCCGGGGTATTGGGTGAGCTGGGCCGCCGCGACGAAGCTCTCCAGGCAGCGAGGCGTGCGTGCGAACTCTATGAGATGATGGACAGCCGGAGTCCCGGCAGCTGCCAGGTTGAGTTGGCCACCAGCTGGCAGGTTCTCTCCACGATGCTGGCGGCGGCTGGTCAGCGACGAGAGTCGCTGGAGCCGGTTCGTAAGGCTCTGGCACAGCGGGAGGCGATGGCAGAGAAGGTTCCGGGACTGTTACCGAGCATCGCGTCGTCTCTGAATACACTGGCGATACGCCTGGTGGAAGTGGGAGAACTGCAGGAGGCATTGTCACTGGTGCAGCGAGCAGTACGGATTCGTTCAGACCTGTACGACCAGAATCGTGATGCGTGGGCGGCTGACCTGGCGTATACGCTGGACATCGAGGGCATGGTTCTGGCTGCGAATGGAGCGATTTTCGAGGCGATTCAATCGACCGAGCGAGCCGCAGCGATGTATCTGGAGTTGGCAGCGGAGCGCCAGACTTCATTTCTTCCGGACCTCGCGACAGTGGAAGGGAATCTGGCGATTCGTCTGCGAGCGGCCGGGCGATTCGGGAAGGGTTTAGCATTCGCACAGACGGCAGTCGGCTGGTGGCGTGAACTTGTGGCGGAGGATGAACAGGCTCACGGTTCGGAGCTGGCCGGAGCATTGAACACTCTGGCGGTGCTGCTGGGCGATAATGGCCAAAAGGAAGCGGGGCTGGAAGCTGCAAGAGAATCTCTGAAGATGCGAATCAGACAGGCTCGAAAGGAGCCGGCAAAGTTTCTGCCGGTACTGTCTGCCAGTCTGATTGGACTGTCGAATCGACTGAGTGATCTGGGGCGGGATGCCGAGGCACTGATGTACGCTCGAAAAGCTGTCGCGGTGCAGCAGTTTCTTGCGGCTGCCGACGTGGACGCATTCCAGCCGACACTGGCGTCCGCAATTCACAATCTGGGTATTCGCCAGGCAAAGTCCGGACAACTGCGAAAATCCCTGGAGTGTGCTGCACGTGCCGTGGCCCTGTACAGTGATTTGTGCGTGAAAAACCATGCAGCGTATGGGCGCGAGCAAGCGTTGGCCATGAATACCCTCGCGGTGCGGCTGGCACAGTGCGGAGAGCATCAGGAGGCCCTGCGTGTGTCCCGAATCTGCTGTGGATTACTGGAGACCCTGTACGAAGAGAACCAGCAGCTGTGGCGATCGGATTTTGCGACAGCGTTGCAAACCTATTCCAACCGCCTGGCGGATGCAGGCCGGCGGGAAGAATCCTGCGCTGAGGCAGAGCGAGTGGCTGAGCTGCGACGTG
>JALQWE010000957.1 GCA_023258825.1 Planctomycetaceae bacterium
TGGAAATGGCGGAAACATGATGATTGTGGATGAACGCCGATCAAAAATCCTGAAGATTGCCGAGGAACTTGGCTTCGTCTCGCTGCAACGACTTGTCAGCGAGCTGGGGGCCAGTGAATCGACAGTGCGACGGGATTTGGAGTTTCTTGACTCCACCGGTCATATTCAGCGAACGAGGGGTGGCGCGTCGTTTCTGGGAGATTCGCAGGTCGACTTTGATACTCGTCGACGTCTGGCATCTTCCGAAAAGCAACGCATCGCTCGCCGCACCGTGGAATTAATCTCCGAAGGTGAGACGGTTCTGCTGGACGGCGGCACAACGACGCTCGAAGTCGCGCGGTACCTCGTAGGCAAGTCCCTGCAGGTCCTGACGAACTCATTGCCGATTGCCGCGTTGCTGATGAACCGGCCGGAAATCGAACTGATCTTTATCGGTGGCTATGTGTATCCCAGGACGGGTGTCGCTCTGGGTGAGCAATCCGTTGAGGCACTGAAACGTCTGCACGCAACACGACTGGTCATGAGTACTGGCGGGATCACGGCGGACGGCTTGTTCAACAGCAATGCGTTACTGGTAGAGACGGAACGGCAGATGATTCGTGCTGCGGATCGGGTCACGCTGGTGGCAGACAGCAGCAAGTTCGGTCAGCGTGCGCTGTCACATCTGTGCCCACTGGAAGTTGTGGATGAAATCGTCACAGACGAAGGAGTGGCCGAAGAGTGGTGGCAGGTACTGGAACGGGCTGATATTCGGCTGGTCGTGGCGGGTGGAACCGGTCGGCAGGGATAGCGAGAAATCACGGAATCAGAGTTGCCTGGTAAGTCTCAGCGGAATCGCTTCGGGAAACAGAACTTATCAGGCGTGGTGAAGTAACTCTTATGGGAACAGGACAGGGCAGTGTACAGACCATGCAACTGCTCGACATTGTGCGGGGGTAGTGAAACGATGACAACAACAATGCCAAATCCGGCGGATGTGGAACGAGTGGTACGTGACGTGTTGACGCGTCACCTGCGTAACAGCCCGGCAGCAGCCGACTCATCATCGAGTGGGATTCCGGTGCTGCGATCGGTCGTGGAGCAGACCGTGGCGAAAGCGTCCGCCGGGGCCAAACGCAATCCGCTGGTGGTGAACATTTCCGCTCGCCACGTGCACCTGACGCAGGAGCATGTGGAGGTGCTGTTTGGCCCTGGCGCCAAACTGACGCCTGAGAAGGACCTGTATCAGGATGGCTATTATGCCGCCAGGGAAACGGTTGCGGTGGTTGGACCGCGACGGCGCATGCTGCCAAACGTCCGCGTGCTTGGCCCCTGCCGCCCGGATTCGCAGGTGGAACTGGCATTTACTGATGGGATTTCCCTGGGAATTGACCTGCCAGTGCGGATCAGTGGCGATGTGAAGGGGACACCCGGCTGTGTGCTGATGGGACCGCACGGTGTTGTCGAACTGAAACAGGGAGTGATTCGGGCCATGCGGCATGTGCACATGGGTCC
>JALQWE010000958.1 GCA_023258825.1 Planctomycetaceae bacterium
ATGAAGCCGAACGCTCCCGCGGAATACCGCGGAGCCTTCAAACCGATCGCCTCCAGTCAGCCAGGGCTGGATGTCTGCGAATTGCTCCCTGAACATGCCAAAATCATGGATCGCTGCACAGTCATTCGCAGCTTTTCTCACGGCAACGGAGATCACTGGGCCGCCGCACACTGGATGCTCACCGGTCGAACGGGTGCCAACGGCGCCGATCGGATGCCGCGTTATCCCTCCATGGGCGCCGTCGCTGCACACCTGCTGGGTCCCACACAGTCCGGGTCGCTGTCTAATGTCAACATGAACGATGGCGGTTTCGGTTTCCACGGGGCCGCATGGCTGGGTGTCAATTACAATCCGTTCCGTTATGGTGAATTCAGTTACGGAAACGAAGCCGGGCAACTGCCCACCGGGGACTACCGCAGCTTTTCACTGACCGAAGGGCTCTCTGAAAGTCGCTTGATGGATCGTGTCTCCCTGCGACAGCAACTGGACAGCCTCAAACAGAAAATTGATCGCAATCGTCTGTTCGACCAGCTGGATGCCGTGGATCATCAGGCGATGGATCTGGTGCTCTCCGGTCGCGTTCGCAAGGCCTTTGATGTGTCTGAAGAATCTCCGGAATTGCGAGAACGATACGGCACCGGCTGGGGCGAACAGGCCCTGCTGGCACGTCGCCTGATCGAAGCCGGGGTGCGTTACGTGTCCCTGAATACGGGCTATTTCGATGATCACTCGAACATCGAACCCGCTCTGAAGGACAAGCTCCCACGCCATGACAAGTGCGTCGGTGTGCTGATTCAGGACCTCGCAGATCGCGGAATGCTGGATGACACCCTGGTGGTCGTCGCGGGCGAATTCGGACACACGCCCCGCATCAACGGCAATGCCGGACGCGACCACTGGCCTCAGGCACAAAGCCTGCTGCTGGCGGGAGGTGGTTACCGACACGGTCAGGTCATTGGCAGCACCAACGACAAAGCCGAGTACCCAACATCGCGTCCGATCGGCGTTGAAGACTTCTGTGCCATCGTGTACCACTCAATGGGGCTGAAAGTCGACGACTACATCACCGATTTGTCCGGTCGCCCCACTCATCTGGTTCCCGGCGGTCAGGTGCCTGTGGAACTGTTGTGATGGCCTGAAGGGCAGCCTATCCTGATCCTGAGAGTGCGGAAGTCCAACTGTGCGGCGCAGCAACACCTCTTCAACTTCCGCCCCCTGGGCAGCGTTCGGCAGACTACTGCTCAGCGTCATCGCCACCGCTACGGCGCTCCTGCTGATCCTGTCGGATTCTAACTGCCACAGCCAACTGTGGCCCGAGGACATTCAGAACTACGTCCTGCGTGCACTCGGTGGCACCAGCCGCACAACAGCACTCGGAACTCAGTCCGTCTCCCTGAGCATCTTTACTCTCGCCGCCTGGCTCGGGGCCGCCACAGTGCTCGCGGTGGCGTGGCAGGCCCGCGGTTTTGCAAGGCCGCAGCATCAATCGCTCA
>JALQWE010000959.1 GCA_023258825.1 Planctomycetaceae bacterium
TCGGCGGCGACGGATTCGTTCCCGTCCATGTCCTTGAAGGCTCCGGCCGGGAAGGTCACCACCACGGGACCGGTGGCGAAACTTCCGGTAAAGGGGTACTTCCAGGTGATGGCATCAATTTTTTCCGGATCCGAGCTGATGAGGACTCCTGCCGCCGCAGCTCCGCTGAGCACAAATTCCGCCGCTGCATCGCGAATGCTGGATTCGTCCAGATCAGCACCGGGAATTCCCGCAAAGCGAATTGTCAGAAATCCGCTGCTGTTCAGCCCGAGCACGTCGATTTCAACATTATTTCGAGGGCTCGAAAGTTCGGGCCTCGCGGCGGCAACCTCGAATGTCTCTTCCTCGTACAGATTGCCTTCGCCTTCTGTATCTGCAAAACTGTCGGCAATGAACTGCACCGTATATGTGCCCGCCATCAACTCAATGTTGTCCGGGAGCGGGTAGCGATACACATTCTCAGTGGATCGATCCGTGACGGCGGTTGGTACAGAATCGATTTCCATCACGGTACCGTCCGGCAGCAGCAGACGGAATTCGGCATCCGCATCCGTGATGGACTCCAGATCAAGCGGCTTCTGACCTTCTTTAAAGGCGATGTCGACCCAGCCCTGTTCGGTGAACTTCTGCAGGCCAACCACGGCACCGGAACCAGGACTATGGAGACTGGCGGCGGGCTGTGGTGGCAACGGGTTGCTGAACGTCATCGGCTGCCCATTGGGCCCGAAGAACCGCATTTCGAACTTGCCCTTCAGTTCCAGGAAGCGGAGGTCCGGAGCGTCTTCCACCACCGGTGCGCGGCCGATAAACAGAACTTTGGCATTTCCCTTCAGCACCTGTGAAAGATCCGCATACATCTTGCCTTCCACAATCAGGCGATTGTTCATGAAGCGGAACTTACCTGCCGCGAACATTTTCCCATCAGTGCTCAGACGCAGCTGCACCTGACCGTTGAAACTGTCCTCGCTGCCCAGATGAGTGGATGAGATCGCAGCCTGGGCGGTGATCGTCATGGGTGAAGTGAACGCTGCAAGAAAGCCTGGAACCCCCGGATTTGCCTTGATGGCCTTCACCTGGTTGACGACCTGCTTCTTCACATCGATCAGCCACTGATCAGCGTCCACTTCAGCAGCATCCGCGAATTCCTTACCCAGCAGATCTTCGGGTTCGGTGATCGTGGGCAGGGCCTTGAAGAACTCCACGCCCCCGGTGAATTCATTGATCGTGATGCCGGTGAAGACTGGTTCAAGAACCACAGGCGCTTTTACACTGATCAGAACGCTCAGCGGCCCCAGCTCGCTGAATGCGAATCTGACTCCGAAACCTTTGTCCATGATCAGCAGCTTGCCTTCCAACCCAATGAACAGCACGCGGTCCGCTACCGGCGTGTCACGGTCGAAGGAGTCGATCATGTTGCCATTGGCATCAACACGCAGGATGCCACCGAGCAGCGTCCCCGAGATTTCCGCGCCTCCAAAATCACCACCAAC
>JALQWE010000960.1 GCA_023258825.1 Planctomycetaceae bacterium
CGCCGCTCAGGTCGGAGATTTGTTTCAGGAGTTCCCGATTGCAGCTGACATTGGCCAGTTCCGCGGATAGCTGACGTCGGACGACCATTTCTGTCTGGACGATATCAGGAATCTCCATTTGAGAATTGATGGTTCTGGCACTGATACGCCAGGTGCCCTCTGTCAATCGAGGCACTCGGCCGGTGAATCTCTCGGGGGATGCTGGTGACGGAACAAGAATGGACTTCAGAACTCCGGGAGCCTCTGAGGCGTCTGACTCAGTGGCCTCGGGGCTGTCCACAACAAGGTTTTGGGGCCCCGGCTGACCACCACTTCCGATCTGTTCAGCGATTAACTCGATGGTGGCCCCTGCCAGCTGATCGACCAGCCTTTTGTTCCACGTCAAAGTGACCTCGGGGGCCTCTCCCTCATCGATGATCACATCTGAGACGGCAATTCGGACGTCACTATTCCCTGCAGCAGCCTTGTTCCGGGCTCCCCAACGTATCAGTTGCCCCCAGAAGCGGTAGTGCCATTCATCCCCGGCTCGACGCCGCCAGCGCCAGGTGCTGTCGAGCCCCAGCCAGATCACCTGCCCAAACCCATAACCGTGCTGGACGATGACCGGCTCCGGAGTGGTGGTCGTTCCCGGGATTCCCGCGGTGGCCCAGACAGTAGCACCGGGTCCGGGAGTCCCGGCATAAATCCATGGATGGCCGGGAAGTGATGCCAGAGACGTATCCCTGTTCAATGGATTCTCGGAGAGCTGGAACATCGGAAGCGACTGCGCTTCCGGCGAAAGCGCAAGTTGGAACGCGGACTGTTCGACATCGTCCGGTGTTGCCTGAAACTGTTCGGCAAGTCTCTGTCGGAACTCGGCGACAGGCAGAAGCCCGGAGAGAATTTCTGACTGAAAGGCCCCTGGCATGCCACGTTTACCCGGCAGCACCAACAGTGTCAGACCATCACGAGTGACGGCATCATCGAGCAGTCGCCAGACCTCTGGATCCACTTCCTGAGGCGTGATATCTCCGAGAATCATCACGTCGGTTGTGGCCAGTAATTCGCGGAAGGCATCCTGCGCCGGAAGTGTCGAGGTAATGCCGGGCTGATTAAGGATTTCCAGCCATGGCTGGCGAAACAGGACACTGGTGAGCTGCACCTGCTTATCGCGTTCCAGCAGATTTTTCAGGTATCTGAATTCCCAGCGTGCGTCCCCTTCAACAAGCATGACGCGGGCTTTGCTATCCACCACCTGCAGACTGACCACGCGGCTGTTGTTGTCATCGCGAAGTTCTCCCGGTTGAGTGGGGCTGAGAACTCTGAAGTCAAAGCGGCCGGTTTTCTCTGAGGGAATTGCGAAACTGAGCGGGGTTGTGTCGCTGACGGGAGTCACAACCTGCTGCTGCAGCACCTGACCATCGGATTCAAGCTCAACCGTCACATCCTGACCTTCAAAGCCAGCCGTTCCAAGGACGACTCTGATCAGCGCTTTATCATTCAGGAAGAT
>JALQWE010000095.1 GCA_023258825.1 Planctomycetaceae bacterium
GGGGCGAAACCCGGCCTACAGCGTCAAGTGCCGCATCGGCGCCGCAATGATCTGGGACGCCGAAAAATCCGGACGCCTGAAGCCCGGCATGGAAGTGGTCGAACCCACCAGCGGAAACACCGGGATCGCGCTCGCCTTTGTCTGTGCAGCCCGCGGCTACAAATTGACCCTGACAATGCCCGAAACCATGTCCATCGAACGTCGCATGATCCTGCGCGCGTTCGGGGCCAACCTGATCCTGACTCCCGGCTCAGAAGGGATGAAAGGCGCCATCGCCCGCGCCGAAGAAGTCGCACAGCGCCCCAACACCTTCATGCCCCAGCAATTCAAAAATCCAGCCAATCCCGATATCCACTTCCGCACCACCGGTCCCGAAATCTTTACCGATCTGGCCGGTAAGGTCGATGTCTTCGTCGCCGGCGTCGGAACAGGTGGCACCATCACCGGAGTCACTCGCTATCTGAAGCAGGAAAAAGGGTTGCCGCTGCTCTCAGTAGCCGTTGAACCCGCCTCCAGCCCGGTTCTCTCCGGCGGCGCCCCAGGAAAACACCGAATTCAGGGAATCGGTGCCGGTTTCAAACCCGATATCCTCGACATGTCCCTTGTCGACGAAGTGCTGCAGGTGACCGATGAAGAAGCCATGGAAATGGCCCCGCGAGTCGCCCGCGAAGAAGGGATTCTCTGCGGAATCAGCTGCGGTGCCGCGATGACCGCTGCTCTGAAAATCGCCGCCCGCCCGCAAAGCGCTGGCAAAAACATCGTCGTGGTGCTCCCCGATTCCGGAGAACGCTACCTGTCGTCGCCGATGTTCGACTTCACACGCGATAACCCGGCCGCCTGAACCCGTCAGGACCTCGGTCAACCTGGGAACATGGCGTTCGGGCCGCTGCTGCCGCTCGAACGCCTCTCCCTCCCCAGCCCACAGACAGAACCACGCGGTGAAGGTTCAGCCAGCCACCGCAATCCCCGCCGCAGTCGTGCAAACGCGACACGCTGACGCAACAGCCCGCACCCCGCAGCATTCTGCCCGGCCGGCCGCACTCTTCCCCGCTCAATGCCACTCCGCTGCCACCATTGGCTCAGCCACCAGCAATCGCCCAACTGGCAATGCCCTGAATACAGCGGCCGATCCAGCGACCTCAGCAGCGTCCTCGCCAGGAAAACAGGCTTCCCCGAGATACCGCGGATCGGCTTCAGGACTCGTTCGATTCTCCCCGCGATTCCGCCAGCGCCTGACGCTCCTGCTCAGCACGCACCAGCCGCGGATACAGCCAACGCGCCCACGCGAAGTACTGCACAGCAAAAAACAGAACCATCCCCAGTCCCACAAGGACCATCAGTAAGAACTGAGGCATCACGGCGGCCGCCATGGCGAGAAAACCAAGGCTGACCATCAGCACGACCAACAAGCCAATCGCAACAGTCGGCGGCTGCCGACGCGGTCCGGGATTGCGCGGAAGAGGTGGCGTCATGTCAGTGCTCCACTGCGGATCAGTTCCTGAAGTGTCGCATAGCGGTGGGCCATCCCCGTGCTGAGCGATTCACGGATCCGTTCTTCAGTCAGCAGGAATTTCATCATTCCACCAGGCAGCTGAAACAACACCTCATCAGTCAGCTCACATTCGGCATCTCCCAGTGATTGGATCCGCTGAGTATGTTGCCATGCCGGCAACGGACCTTCCACCAGAACCTCCTGAATCTCGAGGTCACTCACCGCTTTGTATTCGTGAGTCATCCGCTGACGCAAACCCATGGCGGTGATGCGAAAGACAATTTTCGCTCCCACCGCAACCTCATCAGGCGCCGACAAAATCTCCAGTTCAATCTCCGGATCGCTGATCTCCGGCAGGTTTTGTGGACGCCCAAGATACGCACGCAGGGCAGCGGCGGGGCAGGGCAGTGTCACCGAGGAGACGAATTGCAGCATGTGTCAGATGTCTCTGGAGAAAGACGGGATCGAGAACCGGAATCAAAACCGAGCGGTCAGTGTTTGTCAGGCGGGGCCGATGCCCCCGATCGTCTGGACGCCTGCCGCTCCGCGTACAATTCACGGAATGACTTCGGTGGCGCCTGCGGGATTTCACGCTTGCGGCCCCACTGAAAGGCCGGTGTCAGTCGGCTGTACACCAGAAAACGCGGCGTCACTCGCAACGCGGTCCGAGCAACCTTGCCAGCCAGATTGAACAACCACGTCCGCGAAAACACGGCACTGAGCACTTTCATCTGCAGTTTCTTGCCAACACCGATCAGATTCTTTTTGTCCAGATGCTCACGCATCGCAAACAACTGATGGTGCAGAGGAATCTTCACGGGGCAAACGTCTGTGCACGATCCACACAGACTGCAGGCAAAAGGCAGCGTGCTGTGCTTTTCCGGAGTCTGCAGGGGGGTCAGAATGGAACCAATCGGTCCGGGAACCGTGGATTCGTAACTGTGGCCACCACTGCGGCGATACACCGGGCACGTATTCATACAGGCCCCGCAGCGGATGCAATCCAGACTTCTGCGGAACTCCGACTTCAGAATGGCACTGCGGCCGTTGTCCACAATCACAATGTGCATCTCACAACCCGGCCGAGGACCATGGAAGTGTGACGAATACGTGGTAACCGGCTGACCAGTGGCAGAACGGGCCAGCAACCGCAGAAAGACCGCCAGGTCCGCCGCCCGGGGAATCAGCTTTTCCATCCCCATCGCCGCAATATGCACGGGCGGCAGCCCCACGCCCAGGTCGGCATTGCCTTCATTCGTGCAGATCACAATGCCACCCGTCTCTGCAATCGCGAAATTGACTCCCGTCAATCCCACATCCGCCCGGCAGAAACAACTTCGCAGGTGGTTACGCGCCGCTTCAGTCAGATACTTTGGATCCGAGGCCCCTTTTTCGGTCCCCAGATGCTCATGAAAACACTCACCCACTTCCTCCTTGCGGATGTGAATGGCCGGCAACACGATGTGACTGGGCGGCTCCTGACGCAATTGAACAATCCGCTCGCCAAGGTCCGTATCGATCACCTCGATCCCATTCTGTTCCAGGTAGGGATTCAGATGACATTCTTCGGTCAGCATGGACTTGCTTTTGACCAGACGCGTGGCGTTGTGCTTCTGCAGAATCGACAGCACAATCCGATTGTGCTCAGCCGCATCCGCTGCCCAGTGCACGATCACGCCGTTCTTCACCGCGTTACGCTCAAACTCTTCCAGGTAGTCCGCCATCAGCGACTGCACATGCTGCTTGATCGCCGAAGCCGTCTCACGCAGCAATTCCCACTCCGGCACACTCGTCGCCATCCGGTCGCGTTTTTCCCGCACAAACCAGAGCGCCTTGTCGTGCCACTGTGCACGCTCACGATTGGCCGTGAATTCGGCAGCAAGTCCAGGATGTCCCATCGTTTGCTCCACACCCGTAAAGATCAGAAAGCCAGCCCGCTGTCAGCCTGACAGTTTTTCAGCTGACGGAACAGGTTTTCGCTCAGGAATCACAGACGCCGTTGATCACTCAGAGTCCCATCGCTTCCGAGAGGATCTCCGCAAAATGCATGACCCGCATCGGCAGTTTCTGACGGCGAATGATGCCATCCAGGTGCATCAGACAGGACATGTCACCCGCCGTCAGCACCTGAGTCCCTGCCTGTACGTGATCGTTGATCCGATCTTCCCCCATCATCGCCGAAACAGCCTCTTCCGCAATCGCAAACGTTCCGCCAAATCCGCAGCACTCGTCACGCCGCGATAACTGTGAAAATCGAATGTCTCGCAGCCCACCCAGCAATTGCTGCATCATGCTGTCACGTGATGACATCACCTCAGAACATGGCCCCAGCCGCAATTCACGCAGTCCGTGGCAGCTTTGATGCAAGCCCACCTGATATGGAAAACGCCCCTGAAGCTCTTTCACCTTCAACACATTCAACAGAAATTCACTCAATTCCACCGTACGGCTTCGCACCGCAGTCGCGATCCCGTCCTCTGGATCCACAAGGTGATCATAGTGATTACGCACCATCGACACACAACTTCCCGATGGCGAAACAATGTAGTCGTAACCCTCGAACGTGCTGACAAATCGCGTTGCCAGGGGCCGCGCTTCGTCCATACAACCGCTGTTCGCCATCGGCTGGCCACAACAGGTCTGCGCCACCGGAAACTCTGCCTCCACGCCCAGAGCCTCCAGGACAGCGACCGTCGCCAGCCCAACACCCGGATAAAACTGGTCCACATAACAGGGAATAAACAGAGCGACTCGCATGGTTGGTCGACACGAAAAAGAAAGGAAAACTCGGAAGTCACACCCCGTACCGTCACGCTCACTGCAACAGTTGACCGGTGCTGAATCCTACCCGATCCGACGCCGTGATCCCAGGCAGAAGCACTCCGAGACTCCGATTCCTGCATTCCGGCAGCGGATTTCAGCGAAATGACCGTTTTGCCCTCCAACGCCCAGCCCCGGAAAAACCGCCGTTTCTGCCCCCAGGTGCCATGCACCTGAATACCCGCCGCGGAAAAACACCTCGGACACAACTGCATTTTTATCCAAAGGTGCATGGCACCTGAACGGCAGCATCACCGGAACATCCGGTGCAGACGCCCGGATTTCTGCGGTCGCTCCAGACCTCCGCACTGTGTCCGAAACCGCTCACACGTGGTATAATCTCGCAGCAACCGCGAAACCCTCGGCGGCGTGTCCCCTTCCCTTCCGGATCTGTGTCCATGTCTGACGATTCGATCCAATCCCTTCAGGGCTGTTTCCTCGTAGCCGGTCGACATCTCCGGGATCCGAACTTTTTTCGGACCGTGGTCCTCGTTCTGACCCACAGCGAAGATGGCGCCATGGCGCTGGTCATCAATCGGCCGTCCTCCATGACCATCGGCAAGGCCCTGTCACAAAATGGGCCCGTCAACGATGCCGATGCCCCCGTATTCATCGGTGGCCCCGTCGAACCAACTTCGCTGTTCATCCTGCACAACTGCACCACACTCGCCGGTGCTGATCGCGAAATCGGACCCGGAATCTTTCTCGCCGGCAGCGACCTGTCATTCGAAACCGTCGTCCGGACTCCTGCAAAGGAACCCGTTCAGCAACGGTTCCGGTTGCTGTCCGGATACGCAGGCTGGAGTCCCGGGCAGTTAGAATCCGAGTTGGCTCGCGGCGACTGGCATATCCTGAAGGCGGATGCGGAATTGGTGTTCGAGGACGATCCGTATGGCGTCTGGGACGTCTGCATGCGAAGAATCCAGCGGCACACAAGGCTACTGAATGTGCCCGTACGAAACCCGGAATGGAACTGACACCGACAACCGAGGTTGCGACACCGGGCAACACCAGAATTGCCCGGCATTTCACGAGGCTCAATCGCCGGCGACCAGCGGAACAACTACCAGCGGAACAAGCCGGTTCCCCACGTCAATCCGGCGCCAAATCCGCACATCAGCACCAGATCGCCCTGACGAATCCGGCCTTCACTGAAGGCTCCGTCAAGCGCCAGTGGTATGGATGCCGCTGAGGTATTGCCGTATTTGTCGAGGTTGTTGTAAACCTTGCTGGCAGGAATCCCAAGGACTTTCATGGCGTGATCTATGATCCGCATGTTGGCCTGGTGCAGCACAAACAGGGCCACGTCGTCTGTGGTGTAGCCGGATTTTTCCAGCACCGTCAGAATGGATTCTGTGACGGCCTGTACGGCCCACTTGAAGACGTTGCGTCCATCCATCCGCAGAAAATGCTCGCCAGCCTCTACGGCCGCCGGTGTCAGCGGCTGACTGGTGCCTCCGGATGGACGGTCCAGCATCGCTCCGCCAGACCCATCAGCCCCCAATTGGTAACAGATCAATCCGTGACTGTCGTCTGCAGCCTTCAGGACCACAGCTCCGGCACCGTCACCAAACAGCGGAGCCGTCCGTTGATCGTCCGGCCGCACAATGCGACTGTTGACATCGGCACCGATGACCAGGGCACACCGCGCATTTCCCGTCACGATAAACTGAGCTGCCGTGGCCAAAGCATACATGAAACCGGAACAGGCAGCCTGCACGTCCATCGCAGGAGCGTCCAGTTGCAGCTTATCCTGAACCAGACAGGCGGTGGAAGGACAGGTGTAGTCCGGAGTAAATGTGCCGACAACCAGCAGGTCCACATCTTTGGGACGCACATTTCCGGCTGCCATGGCCCTGAGCGCCGCCTGAACGGCGAGATCACTGGTGGCTTCTCCCTCACCGGCAAAACGGCGTTCGCAGATCCCGGTCCGACGCTTGACCCAACCTTCTTCAAATCCGTACCGCTGCTCCAGCTCTTCGTTGGTGACGACGCGCCCCGGCACCCACGCTCCCAGAGAATGAATCTGGAACCCTGTCAGTCGCGCTGTCCGATCCGTTCGCCGAAACCGCAATTGCGGCTCATCGTCGGCAGGCACTTCCTTTGAAGACGGCTGCAAGGCTTCAAGCACCTTCCTGGGATCAATCACGGCGTCTGACACGTCGACTGATACGGTTGTGGAGGAATTCATTCGAGGTCCCCATCCATGAGCCGGTAATTGAACATCCTGCGGCCAGTGGCTACACGCTCTGCCTGCCTTTTTGAACCACGACAAGACCTACCCACACGACCCCATGGTTCCGGCCAATGGCTCCGGGAGGTGAAAATTGCCGTTCCCGGAATCCTTCAGTCGACCGCTCGGACTGTTCTTTGTGCACCGCCACTGTGGACTGAGCACGTCGCCCTGCGTTCTCTGAAAAAGGATCCCTCACGGGAATTCCCGGCTCACACCATCAACCCAACCTGACTAACACGAGCGCAAAGAACAGTCGTGCAACAGCATTTGGCGATACATCCCTGATCTGCGGCAGACCTGGGTGTCTGTGCGTGATCCGCGAATTCTACGCGGGGAAAGTCTACCGGGTTACTCGGCGATTGAAAACTGAAGCCCGCCATTTCCCGGAAAACTGTGTGACATCTTCGGGGCGGAAACTCAGTGGCCAGCCCACGATTCCTGTTCTCTCGCGGCCACCATCCGCACCTGCCAGGGCTCCCGAACATCGTCCAGCTTCCAAACAGTGCAATGGCCGTTATGACCCGCCCGGAATAGCCCAATTCCACCTATTCCCTGCCCGCAATTCCCCACTTTTTGCCCCGCTCAGGTTACACTGTCTTTTGGAATACGATTCCCGCGAATCGCAGGCCTCACCGTCCACCTGACGGCTCTCTCTTCCACAGTAAATCCAACTGGATCGCCAACAGGACGCCCCACCAACCGCACAGTGTGTCTTTCACTGTTAATTCCTCGTTCAAAAATGTGCTGAACCGGCCACAGCAGTCGCTCTTCGGTGACTCGGCCGCGTCAGTCCCCTGCCCGCGTCGCCGGGTCCACAGTCGCTTCGGCCGCGTTCGGCTTCACCCTTCTCAGGACGACAACTTCGATGAAATGGATCGCCGCCACTGATTCCGGATTGATCCCGGCATCGCACGAAGACCCCCGTGCCCCCGGTGTGCTCAAGCGAGTGATCGCGACCCGCGATGCGTTCCAGCAGGGCCACGTGCAGATGCTGAACTGGGCTGTCCTGCCCGGCCATTCGTCCTTCCAGCGACACTTTCACCAGGATATGCAGGAAGTCTTCATCCTGCTGTCCGGGGAAGTGGAAATGCGGGTCGCGACCGAGTGTCGTGTGCTGCGTCCCGGTGACACAGTGATCGTGGATCCGGGTGAGATTCACCAGATGCGAAATCTGCAGGCCGAGGAAGCTCAGTATCTCGTCTTCGGAATTTCCTCCGGGCAGGGCGGTCAGACAATTGTCGTGGGCCCGGACAAAAGCCATGCTTCCGGGACACCCGGTTGAACTTGCCCCGATTCTCCCTTCCTCCAGGCGTCCTGAAGAATTCCCCGCTGCGAAACTCAGGTTCTGACACAGAAACGACAGACTCATGATCGTAAAACTCGGTCCCTGCCGACTCGAACTGGTTCAGGGCGACATTACCCAACAGCATGTCGATGCCATCGTCAATGCTGCCAACAGCAGGCTGGCCGGCGGCGGCGGGGTCGATGGAGCCATTCATCAGGCGGGTGGTCCGGAAATCCTGCGCGAAACAGCCGCCAAATATCCCGAGGGTTGTGCGACCGGCAATGCGGTAGTGACGACCGCCGGACACCTGCCGGCACGCTATGTCTTTCATGCCGTCGGCCCGATCTGGAAAGGGGGACGCCAGGGTGAACCAGAGCAGCTGGCTTCTGCCTGCCGCGCCTGCCTGTTTCATGCCATTGAACATCACTGCGACAGCATTGCTTTTCCCGCCATCAGCGCCGGTGCCTACGGTTACCCACTGGACCTCGCCGCCAATAACCTGATCAAGACCACCATGGACTTTGTTCGCTGGCATCAGAAGCCGGCACTCGTCCGCTTTGTGCTGTTTGATCAGGGCACATGGGGCGCCTTCGCCCGCGCTGTCGAGGAAGTCGTGCCGCGATGAGCGATGCCCAGTTTCGTGAGTTCATCGCGTCCGACGGATATCCGATTCGCTTCCGTCACTGGCCCTCCGCCACTCGTCACGGTGTGATCCTCGCTCTGCACGGAATTCAAAGCCACTCGGGCTGGTACAAGTACTCCTCCCGCCGGCTCGCTGAGGCCGGTTTCGATGTGTACTTCGCGGATCGCCGAGGATCCGGGTTCAATGGTCGCCAACGAGGCCATGCAGCTCATGGACTCAGGCTGGTGCAGGATGTCCGCGCACTCCGCCAACTCGCGCTCGCCGAACATGCCCCCGATACGCCCGTCACGATCCTCGGACTCAGCTGGGGCGCAAAAACCGCTGCCGCCGCCGCCTGCCTGTTTCCCGAAGAATTCCAGCGCCTCGTGCTGCTGTACCCCGGAATACTCCCGCGTCTGAAATTCACCCTCAAACAGAAAATCCAGCTGGCACTCGCACGGAAACTGGAAGTGGTCCGCAAGTCCATCCCCATCCCGCTGGAGGATCCCGCACTCTTCACCTCAGTCCGCGAGTGGCAGCAGTTCATCGAAGACGACCCGCTCGCTCTGCACACCGTCACCAGCGCACTGCTGAATTCCGGCCGGGACCTCGATCAGATCGTCAACAGTCAGTTTCACGAGCTGCAGATTCCCACGCTGCTGATGCTGGCTGAGCACGATCAGATCGTGGACAACGAAGCCACTCAGCACCTGGCCGCCCGCCTGCGCACTTCTCAACTGACCATTCGCACATGGCCCAATGCCCGACATACACTGGAATTCGAACCGCAACGCGATCAGATCTTCAATGAACTGATCCACTGGCTTGGAGCCTGCTGTGCTTCGGATCTCAGTCGCCAGCCACCAGATGCCCGCCCGGATTCCCGAAGGTAATCTCTGATTTGCCGGCCACTGCTGTGCTCAAGTTCACCCCGTTCAAGTTCCCTGGGCCCACGTCTGCGGTCACCAGACCGGCAAAACGAAAAGAAGCACGTGGACCATACCGGTGCACACGTGCTTCCTGTCTCAATTTGTGCCGAGCGTTCGTGGCCCGACAATGCTCAACAAAAACTACTTCTTCAATTCAGCTTCAATCGCCGTCAGCACTTCCGCAGCATCCGGCTTCACGCGTGGGGCAAAGCGGGCAGCCACTTTGCCGTCCTTGCCCACGATGAACTTCTCAAAGTTCCAGCTGATGTCGTCGGTCTTCTCAGACTTGCTCTTCAGGAATGCATACAGCGCATCCTGCTTTGCGCCGTTCACATCCACTTTGCTCATCATCGGAAACGTGACGCTGTACTTCGATGAACAAAACTGCTTGATGTCCTTCTCTGTGCCCGGCTCCTGACCACCGAACTGATTGCAGGGGACACCAATCACAACCAAACCCTTGTCCGCGTACTTCTCGTGCAGCGACTGCAACTGCGTGTACTGCGGAGTCAATCCGCACTGGCTGGCCACGTTGACGATCAACAGGACTTTGCCCTTGTAGTCCGCCAGTTTGACGTCCTTGCCGTCGATCGACTTCATCTGAAACTCGTGCACAGAATCCGCCGCCATCGCTGCTCCCCCGGTCATACAAGCCAATGTCAAAGCCAGTGTCTGCCAGAACTTC
>JALQWE010000961.1 GCA_023258825.1 Planctomycetaceae bacterium
CCGCCGGAACATGGCTGCATTGTCCACGTCCTCGAAGGCTCGCAGGCAGTCCGGCTCAACGTATCGTGTCCTGCTCACACCACCCTCCTTACGCTAAACCGGCTCTTACCGCTCGGGCTGATATTCTCAATCAACGTCCACTGCCTGTGCTGTGTCAGTGCCAGCAGCAGCCGCACGTTGCGTTCGTCCTGATACATCACCGGCAGCAGCAACAGCCCGCCGGCGTCCAGTGCATTCAATCGCCGTATCAATGCCTGCCTGTGCATCATCGCTGGTTCTCCCGGTATAGTGCTTCTCTGAGAATCTCGACTTCCGGTGGTGCGTGAAAAACCATCTCCACGCGAAACCGCCCGTTGTCCTGCAACGTGACTTTGCCAATCGTGACCGTTATGTCGTCATCAATTCTGAACTGATTTTTTACGCCGTGTGAACCGTCCGGATGCCAGTATCCGGACAGGCACAGGTGCCCGTTACCGGGTTTGTTGCGTCTGCTCATGTTAGCTCCAGTATTTCCAGCCATGTGTGGCCTTGCTCGCAGTCTGTCCACCGTTTATCCACCGTAAGCCGTGCAACCTGTGCATCGTCCTTCCAGTGGTCTTTGAGCGCGTCCAAAATTGCCTTTGCCACGTTGTCCGCATCCGGTTTTTGCGTGTGCCATGCCTCACGCATGGCCTGTTGTTTTTTTCGGCTCCAGCTTTGCGGCATTGGGAACGCCACCTCAATAAACACGTTGACCGGCCCCGCAAACACCGGCCAATCCTGCGTGTATTCTGCCACCCGCCGCTTGTACTCGTGGACCGGATGTTTCTTGGGTAAATAGGTGCGAGCAAATCCGCCTCTGGCTGATACTCTGTGCCGTGGTTGTGCCACCGGATTTCCGGGAATCTCAATACCATATTTTTCACTCATCCGATTCCATCCTTCCCGGTGATGATGTTCTGCCAATCCGCTGAATCTCCACCGGCTGCGCTTTCGCGCCAGTCCACCGACTCGCCGCCATTTCAGGTGGCCACTCAGCCCTGATTTCCGCCGCCCGTTCCCTGATTTCGTCTGGTGTCGGGTCGTTCGTGAAATTGTGTTTCTGCCGCTGGATGTCTTCAGCATTCGCGATGATCTGCTCACCGCCGTCCAGCTCGATTGTGTACCGCCACTGCTCACCGCGTGGTGGTGGCCACAACTGACGGACCACGCCGAGGAACCACGCCCCCTCGTGCATGACCTGGACCGCCTCCCCGAGCTTACGCCGTGTTGATGTTCTCGGCATGTCGTTCCCTCCTGTTTGTGTGTTGAAAAACCACCGGCGAATCATTCGCAGCGGGGGCCAGCCGCCAGCGGACCTGCTGTTGTGCTGCGGTGGTTTGGTTTGTTTGTGGTGTGTTGTCAAATGCCCGCTGCTACTGCAACGGTTTTCATTTCCTCCAGTATCGGCAATGTGTCCCCGACACGAATAACGCTCGCTTTTCGGGTTGTCCAGTCAAACGCCT
>JALQWE010000962.1 GCA_023258825.1 Planctomycetaceae bacterium
GAAGCGGGCCTGATTACCCACTGCCAGTTACTGACAGGAAGAGCTGAGCGAGTGTTGATCGTGGTCCCTGACCCGCTGCTGCACCAATGGCTGGTGGAAATGCGCAGACGCTTCAACCTGCGTTTCAGTCTGTTCGATGCCGAGCGTTATCGGGAATCGGACGAGGCCAATCCATTCCTGAGCGAGCAACTGGTGCTCTGCAGCCTTGATTTTCTCATGGCAGACGCCAGGCGCCAGCAACATGCCATGGAGGCAGGCTGGGACCTCTGCGTCATCGATGAAGCCCATCATCTGGCCTGGTCCAGTGAAACAGTCAGCCCGGAATATTCATTCGTGGAAGCACTCGGCAGGCAGGTTTCGGGGTTATTGTTGCTTACCGCCACTCCGGAACAACTGGGCAAGGAGAGCCACTTTGCCAGACTGCGACTGCTGGACCCCGACCGCTTTCACAGTTACGAGCAATTTCTGGCCGAAGAACAGCAATATGCTGATCTGGCGGACGTTATCCAGCATCTGCTGGACGATCCGATTCTGGATATGAATACACTGGCCAAGCTGGAGTCCTGGCTGGCGGGTGATCTCGCGGATGACCTGATGCAGCGTGTTGCCGACCCCGCAACCAGCCCAACGGCGCGCAATGAGCTCACCCAGTTATTGCTGGACCGTCACGGTACCGGTCGAATCCTGTTTCGAAACACCCGAACGACCGTAAAGGGATTTCCGGGCCGAAAGCTGTTACCCGCTGTCCTTTCATTACCCGGACACTATGCGGATATCTTCAGACAACCCGGGCTGACGCCAGATCAGTTCCTGCATCCCGAACGCGTGGCAGACAATGCGGCAGAGCCCATCGGCGACTGGTCCCGGAATGACCCGCGAGTGGCCTGGCTGATTGATACCCTGAAGTCCATCCGTCCCGCCAAGGCACTCGTGATCTGTGCGCACGGAGAAACCGCCATGGATCTGGAGGATGCCTTACGTATCGCAGGGATTCGTGCAGCGGTTTTTCACGAGGGCCTGAGCATCGTTTCACGTGACCGGGCTGCTGCATGGTTTGCCGATAGCGAAGATGGCGCACAGGTGCTGGTATGCTCCGAAATCGGGAGCGAAGGACGCAACTTCCAGTTCGCGCACCACCTCATACTGTTTGATTTGCCACTCAACCCGGATCTGCTCGAGCAACGCATCGGGCGTCTGGATCGTATCGGGCAGACAGAGATCATCCGGATTCATGTCGGGTTTTTCGAAAACAGTCCCATGCAGACCCTGCATCGCTGGTATCACGAGGGTTTGAACGCCTTTGAACAGCTCAACCCCGCTGCCCAGACCGTCCAGACGCAACTGAATGCCAGACTGATCGAGAATCTGACTGAATCGGACACCGCGAAACATGACGCCCTCATCAAGGAGGCACAATCCTTGTCAAGGACTGCACAGGAGGCCCTGCAACAGGGTCGCGACCGCCTGCTGGAACTGAATT
>JALQWE010000963.1 GCA_023258825.1 Planctomycetaceae bacterium
TCTTCCAGTGTCAGGGTGCGCATCAGCGGCTGGCTGTCTCTCCCGGCGCCCGGTGGCAATGGTTCACCAATCAGTTCGGAGAAACTAGCCAGAAAATCAATCTGGCAGATCAGGGCGTCAGACACAGAGCCGGCCTGGATCTTTGCCGGCCAACGGACCAGAAAGGGGACTCGCGTACCACCTTCAAAGGCACTGTACTTGCCGCCCCTCCATGGTCCTGCCGGCACGTGCTGCCCTGCTTTTTCCACGGCTTCATCCTTGTAGCCATCGTTCAGAACCGGTCCATTGTCACTGGTGAAGATGACGAGGGTATTCTGCTGCAGTTGGTGCTGGTCCAGACTGCGGAGAATCTCACCAACTGACCAGTCCAGTTCGGCAATGACGTCTCCACGTGGTCCCATGGTTGTGACACCTGCGAACCGCGGATGAGGCACTCGAGGCACATGAATGTCGTGTGGATTGAAGAACAGAAAGAACGGTTGATTTTTGTGTGTGGCGACATGTTGATCAATGAAACGGACAGCGCGTTGTGTCAGCACATCAGCCATGTCCTCGTCCACCCATCTGGCGGACTTGCCGCCGGACATGAATCCGATGCGGCTGATACCATTGATAATGGTTGCGTTGTGTCCGTGATCCCACTGCATTTTCAGCAGTTCCGGGTGATTCAGTCCGGTCGGTTCGTCACCAATCGGCCCGGAAAAGCTGACGGTGATCGGATCGGAGGGATCAAGGCCGGCGACAGCACGATTTTCCACATAGACGCAGGGAACTCGATCTCCTGTGGCCGGTATGATGAAGCATTCGTCAAAACCAATGTCCAGTGGTCCCGGGGAGATAGGCTGATTCCAGTCGATCTGGTGAGTGCCCAGTCCGAGGTGCCACTTCCCGATGACCGAGGAGCGGTAGCCCGCTTTTTTCAGTTGAGACGCGACGGTTGTGCGATCGGGCGTAATGATGGCAGTGGCATCTCCGGGAGCGATCCCGGTTCCCTTTTTTCGCCAGGCATATTCTCCGGTCAGCAGCGAATAGCGCGAGGGGGTACAGGTGGCTGCAGAGCTGTGTCCATCCCGGAAATTGCAGCCCTCTTCAGCAATCCGATTGATATTCGGGGTACTGACGCCACGTCCCCCGTTGCAGGAAATGTCCCCGAACCCAAGGTCGTCCACATAGATGATGACAATATTGGGAGGATCGGCGACAGCGACAGTGTTCAGCAGAAGCGTGGCAACCAGGGGAATCCAGCGATGCATGGATAAGCCTTCAGCGATCAGGAGGACATGCGGTCACAAGGTGTCAATTCATGGAGCTTCCGGCCGCCGAATTCCGGATGAACGAAGTGCCGGGGCTTTTAAGACGCCAACCGCCTGCTCATGAGAAATGATGGCGGTTGGCGGAATCGTTCGAGGCAGACTCATCAGCAGTTTGCTGCTACTGATCACTTGCTTTTGGCCGCCGGTTCGGCAGCGGTCGGGGGC
>JALQWE010000964.1 GCA_023258825.1 Planctomycetaceae bacterium
TCATCAGTCAGAGCACGCTGTCCGGAAACAGCACCGCGGGTGCCGATTCAAACGGCGGCGGACTGTTCGTCTCGGGAGCCACCCTGAATCAATCGCAGACCGCTTTACTACTGGTCAGCCAGAGCACGATCACTCAGAATTCAACGGCTCAGGGCATTGGCGGTTGTGTCTCCTCCGGCGTGAATCTGACTCTGCGAAACACCATTGTGGCTGGCAACACCGACAGCGGCCTAGCTCCCGACTTCGAAATTGCTGCCGGGAAAACACTTTCCTCACGCTACTCACTGATCGGTCGCAGCAACGGAACAACCCTGGCTTCCACCACAGGATCAGTCCCGGACAGCAACGGGAATTTTGTTGGCGGCGATATCGCGGCCAACGCGATCAACCCGCTACTTGGCCCACTGCAGAACAACGGTGGCAGTGTCTTCACTCATCTGCCACTGAGTGGCAGTCGCGCGATCGACCGCGGGCTGAACTCACTGGCCGTGGATGTCACCGCAGCAACGCCTGCACCGGGACTTCTGCAGGATCAGCGCGGTACCTCATTCACCCGCATTCTGGATGGCGATCATCTGGGATCAGGAGCCACAGCAGCCGTTGTGGATATCGGTGCGGCCGAGTTCAGCGGTATTCGACTCACTTCGCCCAACCCGAATGCCTTCACGGTGCGGCCGACGTTCCGCTGGACGGCCATCGCAGGCGCTGTCTCCTACGACATCCATATCAACAACGAAAGCACCGGAACGGCCCGCTTTCATATGGCCAGTTCCGCCACCAATGTCTACACACCGGTGGTGGATCTGGCACTCGGAAAATTTACCATGTGGATCCGTCCCAACTTTGCCACGGGGACGTCCAACTGGAGTGCTCCGCAGACCTTCTTCCTGCTGCCACCTGTGACATGGAAAACCATGGATCGCACGCAATTGGTGTCGCGTCCCACGCTCCAGTGGAATGCGATCCCAGGGGCTGTCAAATATGATCTCTGGGGAAACAATTACTCCACAGGTCAGACACAAACCGTACGCACAGATGTTCTGGGAACCAGCTGGACTCCACCCGCGGATCTTCCCATGGGCATCCATCGGTTCTGGATTCGAGCGTTCGATGCCAAAGGTAATGCTGGAACGTGGTCGGTACTCTATGAGGCTCTGGTCGTGCCCTCCGTCACGGGACTCTCGCCCGGAGCAGCGACCTTTGACCGCACGCCGGACTTCACATGGACCTCCGTCACTGGCGCTGCCGGATATGAACTGTTCCTGAAGAATCAGAATACCGGCTCCATGGTGATTAACGGGTTGCCCGTCGCCGGAACCAGTTACACTCCCGCTGCAAATCTGGCGGATGGACCATATCGCTGGTGGGTTCTTGCGGTCAGCCCAGCCTCGATCGGTAGCCTGCGCAGCGGTGGCGCCAACAATCGGGATCTCTTCGTAGGTGGTCGCACCAACGTCACGTC
>JALQWE010000965.1 GCA_023258825.1 Planctomycetaceae bacterium
GGAGGGGTTCAGGAAGGGGCGCAGTTTTTCGAGGGCCTTGATCTGCAACTGTCGCACGCGTTCTTTGGAGACACCCAGATCGGCCGCGATTTCTCGCAGGGTCCGTGCTTCCGACTCCCCGGAATCGTTCAGACCGAAGCGGTGCATCAGAATCTGGTACTCGCGATCGTCCAGTACATCCGGAGCGATCTCCAGCAGTTCGGCCACGACTCGCTGCGGATCTTCGCAGATCGGCAGATCCTCATTGGTTTCCGCGACCTCAACCAGAATCTCGGCGGAAGTGCAGGGGAACCGCTGCTTGCGGCGCTGGCGCACCTTCCAGGCGCGGAAGAAGTGTCTCTGAATGGAATGCGTGGCGTAAGTGCTGAAGCGAAACTTGCGGGAGTAGTCGAAGCGGTCGATCGCTCCCAGCAGAATCATGCTGCCATCACTGCTGAACTCATCCACATCATGATGCGACGCTGAGAACTTGCGGGAGATGGATGACACCAGTCGCAGGTTGGATCGCACCAGTTGGCCCCGAATCCGTTCGGACAAGGCCAGCATCTGACGGATTTCGCGGATAACCGATTCGGAAGGAGACGTCAGCGACAGCCGGCTGCGGAGACAGTTTGCTCGGTATCGCAGCAGGTTCAGGGCTCGGAACAGCACCTGTTCCTGTTCAAAGGTCAGGAGGGGATCAGCGGTTGTCCAGTTCGGAACCCCACCCGATTCAGCCAGTTCCGCCACCAGATCGGCTGAATCCAGCGACGACTGACGCAGTTCATCCAGCATCTTTTCGGCGGCTCGGATGGGTTCTTCGCGGCCATCCAGTTTCTCAAATTCTGCGGCGTAGACGAAGCGAATTTCGTTACCCAGCAATTCTTCGGCATCACGTCGCAGTTGAGCCTGTTTTGGCGAAGGTCGACTGGGAGTGGATGTTTTTCGGCTGCGAGTCGTTTTCGGAGCGTTCGGACTTTCGGCGACACTGGAAACCATGTTTTACCCCCGCACATATTCGTTCAGAACGTTCACAAAACGTCCACATCATTGCTAAACGTTCACTTCGTGTCAACCGTACGTCCAACTTTAGTTTAACCATTTTAATTGAAAAAAATGAAATACATGCCTAAAACACAGGGTTTGAGCTCAAGTCCCGAATCGTTCGCCGAAACACGAAAACGTGCAAACCCAAACAAAAACGTGCACTGGCATTCAGAAAACGTCCAGACATGCAGCACCCTGACCGATTTGCGACGGGTGGGAATTTCGGGCACTGGCAAAGGGAAACTCGGGAGCAGCGGGGTCGCAATTGAAGGCGACGATCGGGACGCGTGGCGTGTTCCCGATCAGACAGATCAGACAGGTTCAGCTCAGACAGATTTAGATTCAGAGTGACAATCGCCCTGCGGCGTGGTGCATGCCGCGGCGTGGGATTTCAGACAGAAGACAGAGAAATACAGAGAAGAAGGTCAGTC
>JALQWE010000966.1 GCA_023258825.1 Planctomycetaceae bacterium
TTCAGCGTTGGTGCAGCCCCGAAAGCTGACAATTTTGCTCTGCGTTTTCTGGGATATCTGCAGATCCCGAGGCAGGGCGAATACAGGATCCATATCGGGTCGGACGACGGCTCACGGGTCCTGATTGATGATCAGGAAGTGGTCAATAACGATGGCATTCACCCACAGGTGGATCGTTCCGGAACCATCACTCTCAGTGGGGGAAGTCACACACTGGTTGTGGAATACTTTGAACAGGGTGGTGGCGAGGTTCTGGTCGTGGACATTGAGGGGCCTGAGCTTTCCCGGCAGCCACTCGCCGGGTTGGTCACACTGACACGTGAACCTCCGCCGGCCGCACCGGAACCCGCCACACCGGTGGTGACACCGGAGCTTGTGGCGAAGGGACGCGAGTTGTTTGCGAGTTACGGTTGTGCGGCGTGTCATCAACATGGCGAAGGAGATCGTCAGATTGCGTCCAGCCTGAAGGCACCTCAGTTCGCCAACCTGACAGCTGATGGCGGTTGCCTTTCCACGAAACCGGCAACACACATTCCAGCTTATCGACTCAGCGCACGTCAGCGTGAGGACCTGCGACAGGTCATAACGCAGTCACAATCAGCCTCCGGCACGACTCCTTTGGCTCAGGCACAGGAAATTCGCCAGACCATGCTGAGTCTGAACTGTTATGCCTGTCACCAGCGAGATGGACTCGGGGGAACCAGCGAGCCGCTCAATCACGTGTTTGTCGGAACAATTCCGGAGATGGGTGATGAGGGACGAGTTCCACCGGCACTGGATGGCGCTGGCGACAAGCTGCAGGAAAACTGGCTGAACACCATTTTTTCCGGTGGCGCTAAGGATCGCCCCTACATGGCAACTCGCATGCCCGCATTTGGTGTTCGGCTGGCCGAGTACCTTGTACCGCGACTGGCCGCGGTTGATCGCAGGGAGCCGGTTGCGGAAATTGAGTTCAGCGAGCCGGAGCATCGGGTGAAGGCCGATGCCCGTTTGCTGGTCGGTGATCAGGCGCTGTCCTGCATCAAGTGCCATCGCTTCGATAGCTATGCGGCAACCGGACTGCAATCTCTCGATATGACAACCATGACAACTCGCCTTCGTCGTGACTGGTTCCATCGGTATCTGCTGGATCCTCAGAAGTACCGCCCGGGAACACGTATGCCCTCGGCGTGGCCAGGTGGAAAGTCGATTATTCCGCACGTGCTGGACGGGGACTCTGAACGACAGATCGAAGCAATCTGGCGATATCTGCAGGACGGGAAACGCGCACGTGTGCCGTCGGGACTTGAGCGTCAGGCCATTGTTCTGGTACCGAAAGATCGCCCACTGATTTATCGCAATTTCATTGAGGGCCTTTCGCCGCGCGGGATTGCTGTGGGCTTTCCGGAGAAGGTGCACTTCGCCTGGGATGCGGAACAGATGACGCCGCGACT
>JALQWE010000967.1 GCA_023258825.1 Planctomycetaceae bacterium
GACTGCCGTCATTCAACCAGACGTCAACGATCGCTGTTCCGTTGACATCCTTCGCCGTGGTGAACGTCAGCTGACCATAAGTCGCCGGGTTCAGTGGATCGAGAGAAATCGCCGGGGCCGCTGAGAAGAAGGCTGCGGGACTTCCGGACCATGCACCTGTCACAGTCCAGCTGAACCGGGCTGTTATCGACTCCAGTTCATTTGGCGGTCCAGCTACCGCATTGGTCATAAATCCGGGAATCGTCCGGGGGCCTTCGTCCTCAGTCGCTGCCACGGTTGTCTGCGGCAGGGTGAATGAAGGAGCATCATTGACTGGTGTCACGTTGATCGCGATGACATCGGTATCCTGCTGAGCGGCTGCCGGTGGCGTTGGAGGACCGGTAAACCCGCCGAGGTCGTTGGTTGTGATCGTGATCGAGGCTGGGCCGAAGTAGTCGGCTGTCGGCAGGAAGGACATGCCTTCCAGAGCCCGGTTGATCGCATCCACAAGTCCCTCAAAGGTCATCGTGGCGTCACCATTTCCATCTCCGACCGAGAAGGTCAGGCCTGTCGTCTGGCCAAGTGAAACAGAACCGTTGACGGCAGACAGCGTGACACGAAGCACGTTGGTTCCGAGCCAGACGTCAGGATCTGCGACGCTTACAGCATTGCCGGAGCCGGTGCTGAAGACGAGTGCGGTGTCTTCCGGTGTGGTCTGGTTGACCGGCACTGTATTCACCGGCGGATCATTGACGCCATCCGTCAGCAACAGCGTGAACTGGGTTGTTCCATCCGTTCTGTTCGGTGCAAGATAGTTACCAGCAAGGTCACGAATGCCATCCACAGGATCGGAGGCCGTGCCGTTGTTGTCCACCACGATGCGGTACTTCCGTTCAAACGGGAAGGACGTCGTGGACCGGAAAATGACCTCGTTCGTCACGGAGTTGTACACGAACACATAATCTGTGCCCGGCTGCAGCAGCCCTTCGGTGATGACCGTTCCGTCCGGGAGATTCGGCAGGTCGGAGGCCTGCTTCACGCCATCATCCATGTACAGCTTGAACTGCGAACCATTCAGCAGCACACGTCCGTCATCCACTCCGATGCCGACGTCATTCAGAGTGATAATCAGTTCACGCACAGTTCCGGCGAGATTCAGCCAAACAGCATCAAGGCCGGTGTTCAGGTCATCCGGAGACTGGTCCAGCGGTGTCGTGAACATGGCTGTGGGACGGAAGAAGTCTACACGGTCAATAGCTCCGCGATCCTTGAACACGTTGGCACCCTGAGCTGCTGGTGTCGTCACGTCGGGGTCGTCACCACGCAGCTGTCCATAAGCGTCGTTCAGCGGTGTCTTGATTGGCGACACACCCAGACCCAGCGGCTGCCGAACCGTGATGAACGGGGTTCGATCAGTCAGGGTATCGATTGAGCTATCAATCGTTTTGGACAAT
>JALQWE010000968.1 GCA_023258825.1 Planctomycetaceae bacterium
GTCTCCGCTGTGGCAGCGGAGTGCGCTGGCATCTCTGTTGCCGGCTTTGGTCGCCGCGGTTGGTTTCTGGGCGATCCTCAAAATGTCCGAGCGTGGGCGGCGATGGCTGATCCCGGGACTGCTGTACACGGCTGGCGTCATCCTGCTGTGGGCCGCGATTTCCCAGGGCTGGCTGGCTCAGCAACGCTTCAATTCCATTCTGGCCACCGCGATCGCAGGGATTCTGATGGACCTTTCGGCCCGTGGTTTTCGTGGTCCGGCACGACCGTCGCCGGGCTTATCGCTGCTGGTGCCAGCGGTCACTCTGCTGCTGATTCTGGGGTTGCGTCTGAAGGAAGTCACCGACGAAGGGCTGGCCAATACGCAGGTGGTTCACGTGTCCCGAAATTTCTACGGGGTGCTGCGCGTGCGTTACGATGACGCAGATGGAAGTCTGGACGACAATGAAGATCCCCTGCCCGGCAAGTATTCGCTCACCCATGGACAGATTCGCCATGGTTTCCAGTTTGATGATGACTACTGGGCCCTGCAGCCGACGACCTATTATGGACGCGAAAGCGGACTGGGACGTGCCATCGTGGTGGCTCGTGAGCGCGCTTCGGCGACGGACGGGCACGCCCTGCGTGTCGGAGTGGTGGGGCTGGGCACGGGAACGATCGCAGCCTATGGACATCCCGGAGAACTATTCCGCTTCTATGACATCAATCCCGACGTGCTGGCACTTTCTGAGCAGGGCATTTTCAAGTACCTGAAGAACTGCGAGGCGAATGTTCATGTGGTGCTGGGTGATGCACGCATCATGATGGAGCACGAGTTGGCGCAGGGGGCGTCGCAGCAGTTTGATGTACTGGCAATTGATGCCTTCAGCAGCGATGCGATTCCCGTGCACCTGCTGACTACGGAATGTGCGGAAATCTATCGCCGGCATCTGCGACCCGGGGGAATCCTGGCGGTTCACATTTCCAACCGCTTTCTGGACCTCGCCCCGGTCACTCGCGGGTTAGCCGAACATCTTGCCTGGAAAGCCGTGGAAATTGACAACGCGGACAATGATGCGACCGGTGTTTTCAGTTCCACGTGGGTGCTGGTGTCCTCCAGCGCAGAAGTGCTTGAAGACCCCCTGATTCAGAAAGCGTCCGCAGCGGTGACCGGAAAAGAACGTATCCTGCGATGGACAGACGACTATTCCGGGTTGTGGCAGGTCCTGTCGTTCTGAACACAGCGCATCGGTGATGCGAGACTGAATTGCAGTGGGCAGGTCCGGGCCTGCTCCGGCCGTCACGAGTCTGGTCTCGCTTCGCCTCGCGGATCGTGCTAAACTTTTCTGCTGAATTCAGTACTGGGAAAGCCAACGATCGGCCGCTTTGTCGTGTTCCGGCCAGCGTAACCCTGCATCGTGACCAGTAGT
>JALQWE010000969.1:0-279 GCA_023258825.1 Planctomycetaceae bacterium
ACTGTCCGGATGCTCCAGTTTCAGAATGGCCAGATCCACGGGTTCCTCCGCGGCTCCGAAGGAAACAGTCACGACCCGCGATCCTGCCGATCCCAGGGCCGCGGCGGATTCCAACGGGGAGGTCCCCTGATTGTGACGGCCGTCGGTGAACAGTACGGCCACGGATTCCCGGCGACTTTCCGAACCTCGCTGCGTCGTGAGCGCGGCGCTCAGATTTGTTTCAGCCGCAAAATTTGTATAGAGGGGAGGGAGCGATTGACCACCCTTCGCATCGCTGGG
>JALQWE010000969.1:289-1404 GCA_023258825.1 Planctomycetaceae bacterium
ACCTGATACTAACTCGGTCGACACGGGGATCACCTCAGCGCCACGCAGCAGGTAAATTCGCACCTCATGCAGTTCCTGCAACTGCTGCAGGATATTCGGCCGACCAGCCCTCAGCGACTGCTCCAGCCGTTGCCAGCGCGGCGTTTGATCAAACATCGACAGCGCGGACCGCACCGCCGGGTTGTCCGGACTGTTCTGCGCGGGATCCAGCCATCCCTGGCTCACCGCGGCCGCCAGCCGACGCTCCACCGGCATCTGACGATCCGTCAGCTGCATGCTGGCCGAAGCATCCAGATACAGATCCAGCCGCCCCGGTTCACCAATGATCGTGCGATGATGCAGCACCGGCCCCGCAAGTATCAACACCACCAGCAGAAACGCGGCAGATCGCAGCGTCGGCAGCAACCAGCGAAGGCGATCGGTGAGTGGTCGCGTTTCCCGGAGATAATAGCGGTATGACAGCAGCGACATGACCACGGCAAGACTCAGCCCCAGCCACAACGGCAGCATTCCACTGAATTGCAGGCTCATCGGGTGACTCCTGCAAAACGCTGCTGCAGCAGCACTTCCAGCGACATCAGCAGCAGCAGTCCGGCCAGCACCCACGGCCAGATTTCCTCACCATGACGCTGCCGACGGTCAGCGTTCAAATAGTCCTGTACCGACATCACCAGTTGGGCCCCCAGTTGTCCGGCCGTTGACTGCAGCTGCTGTGGATCCAGCAACTGCAGATCAGACTCCGCGCTGTCAGTTTGCACGGCAAAGTGCGCCGGACGGCCGTCGGGCAGCGTCATCACATAGATTCCGGGGCGTCCCGTGGCTGACGTTTCGGCAGCCAGCCAGCGTCCCTGTTCGCGGGCCACCAGCGTGCTGCGGGTTCCGAGCGGATCAACAATCGCAATGGCGGGCAGGGCATTGTCTGTTGGGGCAGCATCCGGAGTACCTGTGTTTGGTGGTGCCGGCTGCGATGCGGTGGCCGGGGCCGCTGCAGCAGGCTTCACCTCAGAATCCGCCTGTCGCTGGGCGGTCACATCCACTGGCGGAAACAGAGCGACCGCAACCGCACCAGCCGGCAGGTTACGCGGTGGATGAATTCGGACGGCCAGCGTGGTCAC
>JALQWE010000970.1 GCA_023258825.1 Planctomycetaceae bacterium
GTGACTTGTTTGGCGTACCGTCGGCATCGATCATGGCGAGGTCGATGGAGGTCTGGTCCATGACATCCATGTCGAGCAGTACGTCGCTGAGTTCTTCGTTGACGTTCTGTACGGCCTGGAGAACCCCCTTGCCGAGGTAGCGAGACTTGTTGTCGGCGTCACGGAGTTCGCAGGCTTCGTGAGCCCCGGTGCTGGCACCGCTGGGAACGGCAGCGCGTCCGACAGTCCCGTCTTCCAGATGAACTTCCACTTCCACCGTTGGATTGCCGCGGCTGTCCAGAATTTCCCGTGCGTTCACGGCCATAATCAGAGGTGTCATAGAACCAGAATCTCCCAATCAATTGCTGAAGTATCAGTCGACCAAAACCAGTTTCGGAACGAAAGGACAGATGGACGCGGAAGGGGCGCGGGGTATCAGCAAGGCTGACAAAGCAGGTGAGACCTGCTGAAAAGTCGGCCCACTGACATGTCTTTGGAACCCCCGACGGCAACGGATCAGACCCGTCTCCCAGAACACCTCATTCCACAGGGCTGTATTCTAGCAACCTGCGCGCGAATCGTTAGCGATCAGACCGAGAGCACTTCCATTCATGGGAAAAAGACATTTCCGCGGTAAAAAAGATTGTTTTGGAAGCCAGGGTGTTTCCCGAAAAGTGTCGAGAAACAGGCGAGCCAGTGGACTCGCCGTCGGGGTGCCGGAGCAGCCGGTGTGCCAGGCGAGTGGGCAGGCGGCAGCGGGCTGAAATTCTCATCGACAGCATTTCCGAGCCGCTGTGATTCCAGTGTTTTGAAATTCCGGCCGGTGGGCTCTCTAATATGCGTGTGTTTCCGGGGCGGCGTGTTTCGCCGCATTCGGTTCTGATGCTTCTTCAGTAAAGGTACCTTCCTTCATGGTCGCTCCCATTCGTGTTGCCGTCACAGGCGCTGCTGGTCAGATCGGATATTCTCTGATTTATCGAATTGCATCGGGAGAGGTTTTCGGGCCGAATCAGCCGGTGATTCTGCATCTCGTGGAAGTGCCTCCTGTGCTGAAGGCGCTGGACGGCGTGCACATGGAACTGGATGACTGTGCGTTCCCGACTCTGGCTGGCGTTGTGAAGGCTGACAGTGATCATCTGGAAGATGGTTTCCGTGACTGCAACTGGGTGCTGTGCGTCGGCAGCATTCCTCGCAAGGCGGGCATGGAACGCGGTGACCTGATTCGCATCAATGGACCGATCTTCACCAGCACGGGGCGAGCGATTGCTTCCGCGGCGGCTCCTGACGTTCGCGTCGTCGTCGTCGGCAATCCGTGCAACACGAACTGTCTGATTGCGATGAAGAATGCCAAAGGGGTTCCGGAAAATCGATTTTACGCGATGACGATGCTG
>JALQWE010000096.1 GCA_023258825.1 Planctomycetaceae bacterium
GCCCTGTGGGGTTGCGGCGACGGTTCAACCCTCAATGTTCTGCAGACCCCATACGGAAAGCTCGGGGCCGTCATCTGCTGGGAGAACTACATGCCGCTCCTGCGGACAGCGATGTACGCCAAGGGGATTGAGCTTTATTGTGCTCCCACAGTCGATGATCGCGGCACCTGGATCTCGACCATGCGACATGTCGCCTGCGAAGGGCGCTGTTTCGTCCTCTCCGCTTGTCAGTATCTGCCCGATGAACTCCAGCCAGCCCTCAGCGGAACGCCGCTCATTCGTGGCGGTAGCTGCATCATTTCTCCATTCGGTGACCTACTGGCAGGCCCAGCCTATGGATCAGAACAAATCCTGACCGCCGAAATCGACCTGACCAACATTGTGAAAGGGAAGTTCGACCTGGACGTCGTTGGCCATTATTCCCGCCCGGACATTTTCCAGTTGCGAGTCGACGAACGGGAACAACCCGCAGGCGGGTGACGATCGACACCTCGCACGTTGAACGGGTCAACCTGACGACTTCCGCGCTGTTGAAGCGGTTCACGCGGCCCTCGCTGTGCTTTTCCAGGAAGCTGGAGAATCTGGTGGCAGCGCGTGCGGGTGCTGGAAGCGATCGCAGCGGGTCTGCGGAAGTTCACTGGCCAGGACATCAGGACGGACGCGTCCCGAAGGCAGAAATGGCATACCCAACAAGGCCACGCCGATGGGCAGTTGTCGTTGGAATTTCGGCGGTGCAGCGCGCGCCGGTTTGATCGACCGAGCGACGTTCGTGCGACTAACAATACCCGGTTGGTGTCGTCGTTTTGACATCGCATCGGAATGAGATGCGAGCGATGCCGGAGATCAGATTGATGTGACATCAGCGTGTCGGACCGGAGCGTGCAAGACACCTTCCGTGTCCAGCTTCGTCAATGCAAAAATTTCGCGAACAGGCTCTCGACTAGACTCGACGAGAGCATCAGCGGACACTTTATGATCAGCCGTGGATTTGTTCTTATGCATGTCACTCCCGAGCGTGGCTGTGCTTGAGACACAACTATCGCCTGTTTGCGTTTTGTTTCATTGGGCGAATTCACCCCACCTGTCTTCAGTGACATGTTGATTGGACCAGCAATGCCCATGCATTCGGATGCGGAATACAAACACAGGATCTGTCGAGCGATCGACTTCATCAATGCGAATCTGTCGACCAGTCCGACGGTCGCAGAGATTGCGGCGGCAGCTCCGTTTTCGGTGTTTCATTTTCAGCGGCTTTTCCATGCGATTGTTGGAGAGACAGTCGCGGATTTCACTCGGCGAATTCGGCTGGAGACGGCGGCGCGGCATCTAGTGTTTCGGCCTCATGAAGACATTACAAGCCTCGCGATGGAACTTGGATATTCAAGTTCACAGAATTTCGCGAAGGCCTTTCGCAAGCACTTCGACGTTTCACCTACCGAGTATCGACAGCGACATGCTGATTCGAGGGAAGTGCCGCGAGACGAACAAGAGACGCCAGATTCAGCTCAGATGATTTCTGCTTCATTGGAATCCTCGACTTCTGATCTCAATGTCATCGTCAGATCTCTGCCGGAAGTTCGAATCGCATACCGGCGACATTTCGGATCCTACAACGATCGCGGAGTGCAGGCGACGTTTGACGAATTGCAGCGATGGGCAGCAGCTCGGCAGTTGCATGTGGACGATCGATATCTCGGTATCCCGTGGGATGATTCTGATATAACGCCTAACGACAAGTGTCGCTTCGATGTGTGCCTGCAGCTCGACGACGGCATCTGGCCCGGAGCTGGCATGAATACTCAATCCATTCCTGCCGGTCGCTACGCCATTTTTCGATGCGACGTCATACAACACGACTTTGATCTGCCGTGGACTCGCCTGATGCGGCATTGGCTGCCTCGCAGCGGCTATCTGCCAGCGGATGGTCCTCGATTTGAACGGTATTTCTCCGACGGACAGCTTACTCCGGACGGCCGCTGGGACATTGAGATCTGCCTGCCTGTCGTTCCCCTGTGAGGCAGTTATCCACGGCGAGCAGTAGTTGTCAATCCTCTGTTTGTGGGCGGCACCAGGAATCGGGGACTCACGTCGGCTCACGTTCCCCGCTCGCCGACTCCCGCAAAAGCACAAATGGAAACATCCGCAGCACGGACGGAAACGCCGAGATCGTCGAAGAAGTGCATGATTCGGACACGTTGCTGATGTGGCAGCGATGATTCTCAAGTCACACTTCTGGAGACGACCGATGACACTCTTCAATTCTCTGTTCGGAAACAATCGACGACGAAACCATGTCGCCGGGAATCGCTGTGCCTTGGAATCTTTGGAAACTCGTCAGTTGCTGGCGGCCACTTTGACGGCGAACGGAGCATGGAACATCACCGGCACCAATGGCAATGATGAAATCTATGTGGCTCGGGATGACGTCGATCCGTCAGTGCTGCTGGCGGAAATCAACGGCCGGATCGTCGATGAGCACTACGCGGCCGATGTGAAGTCGATCCAGATTTCCGGCGGCGCTGGGAACGATCATATCCAGATTGATGAGTCGGCCAGAAAAATCACAACGCCGACCATGCTGCGCGGCGATAATGGTAATGACGTCATCGTCGGAGGTTCCGGCAACGACACGATCTACGGCGGACGCGGTAATGATCGGCTTAGCGGCAACGCTGGCAAAGATCGCATCTTTGGCGACGACGGAGATGACTACCTCAATGGCGGTCCGGGTGATGACGTGCTCAACGGAGGTACGGGACGAAATCAGCTTGTCGATGAACCTGCCGCGAGCAGCGTGAAGAATCGAGTTCCAGCCGAATGGGAGCGTCACGATTCGACATGGATGCAATGGCCCAAAGGTGAAGAGCGATCTTACCGTGACAACTTCGCCGGGATCATCAAAGCTCTGCAACGCACCGAGCAGGTGAATCTGGTTGTGGAAAGTCAGTCGGCGAAGACCGAAGCGACCCAGTTTCTGACTCAGCAAGGCGTGCCGTTGAACAACGTGCAATTCCAGATCATGCCGTACGACTGGAGCTGGATGCGCGACAACGGAGCGATCTGGGTTGAGCAAACAGATTCCACAGGCGCCAGGAAAATGGCCGTGCAGGACTGGGGCTTCGACGGCTGGGGCGGCGATGGCGGGCCGTCTCGAAAGGACGACGCGGTGCCGCAGCATGTCGCGAGGATCGAAAGCGTTGGATACGAAAAAGTCGATGTTGTGCTGGAAAAAGGGACGCTGGAATTCAATGGCAAAGACACCGTCATAACGTCCTGGACGGTTCTGCATCAACGAAACCCAACCATGAGTCGCAGCCAGCTGGAAACGGTGTTGAAGGATAAGTTCGGCGTGTCAAAAGTGGTCTGGCTGGAGGGGCAAACCGCCGGTGACCTCACTGACGGACACGTCGACGGGATCGCTCGCTTCGTGAATGAGAACACCGTTGTCGTGAGCCGCTACGCGAATCAGAACGACCCGGATGCGGCGTTGTTCGAGAAATCAGCCGCCATCATTGGAGCCGCCGGCTTCAACGTTGTGCGACTGGACATCCCCGGTTACGTGCAGTATCGAGGCGAACGGCTCGCGGCCAACTACACGAATTTTCTTGTGGCAAATGGAGTCGTCGTGGCATCCAGTTACGGCAATGCTCAGTTCGACAATAGCGCCAAGCTGCAGTTGCAGAAGCTGTTCCCCGGTCGTGAAGTGATCATGACCGATACTCGCGAACTGTGGTTCAACGGTGGCGCGGTGCATTGCGTGACGAACGACCAGCCATTGATGATGGCGACAGTTACTGCGTCATCGAATCAACCAGCTTCGACGACGTCGGGCACATCAGCCATCAGTGCCACTTCACCAAACGAATTGTTGATGAATGCGGCCGCGGCCGATCAACAGTTTGGATTGAGGACAACCGGTAAGCTGTTCGAAAACTGGGGCGGTCGCGGGGAGAAATGGATGATGGGTAACGACGACTGGTACTTCGTCACTCCAAACGGAAGCCTCTACCGCTGGAATCGAGTCGCCAATCGAGCGGAAGGAACGCTGGTGGCTCCGTTGGATGCGTCGTTTCACCGAGACCCCGCGACGATCTATGATGCGTCAGAACTTGCCGCGAAGGAGTTGGATTTGTTAAGTCTGGATGGATTATTTGCTCAGTCACTTGAGGCTTTGCAGGTGTAAACACATTTCAGTTGTTGGGCGAGCGGGAACGTAAGTCCTCTGATTCGTTCTGCCAGGGATTCCGGTCAAGCGATTCGATCAGGAGATTGACGCACCGGGTTCTATCAGGCGATTGACATCCCCCGCTCACCAGCGTCACTTTCATTTCCGCAGTCACATAACGAGACACCACAATGGACCGTCGAGAATTCCTTCTCCAAACCATCTGTGCCGCGGCCGCCATGGCTGGGCCATTCCGTTCACTTTCTGCTGACGACAAGAAAATCTCTGCCATGCCGGACTACAAATCGACAGGCACCAAGTTGCTGACAGGCTCAACGCCGGTTGCGGATGGATTTCGATTCCCGGCCGAATGGGAAGAGCACGAGTATACGATCATGGTTATGCCGCCACCACAGAACTGGAAAGACTACGGCATTCCACTAGAAGATGTGCGAGGCCAGTGGGCGGACGTCGCGAACAAGCTCAGCGAATACGAGCCCGTGCTGATGGTCGTTCATCCGAGCGAGCGGAAGCACACTCAGAAGTTGTTCAGCAAAGAAATTGAAATCGTTGAGTTCGCCGTTAACGATGGCTGGGCTCGCGATTCTGGCCCAATGGTCCTCGTCAACGGCAAGGGCGAACGGCGAATCGCAGGCTTCACCTTCAACGGCTGGGGAGCCAAGTTTCCACCGTACAGCGATGACTCGCTGCTCAAAGGGCGGCTGGGTAAACATCTCAACATGCCGCTCTATCCGATTGACCTGGTGCTGGAAGGTGGAGCCGTCGCCGTTGACGGTGAAGGCACTGTGCTGACGACCGAGCAATGTCTGCTGAACAAGAACCGCAACTCTGCCAATGATCGGGCGAAGGTTGAGAAGATGCTGAACGATTCGCTGGGAACGTCAAAAGTTATCTGGCTGGGCAAAGGTCTGGAACCGGACCCCGTGACGGACGGTCACATCGACGGCATCGCGGCGTTCGCAGAGCCAGGAGTCGTCCTTCTGCACATGACGAAGGATAAGAACGACGTAAACTACGAAATTTGTCAGGATGCCAAGCGTCGTCTGAAGGAGACGACTGACGCAAAAGGCCGCAAGCTGGAAGTGATTGAACTTCCGCTGGACTCAGAACTATCGCACATGAACTTTTACATCGGCAACGAATGCATTCTTGTCCCCATCACCACTCGTCGTGAAGAAGACGAACGCCCAATTGGCATTCTCCGCGAAGTCTTCGCCGACTACGAAGTTATCGGTATCGACGGCACCGTTCTTGGCGAAGGCGGAGGAGGGATTCACTGCATTACTCAGCAGGTGCCAAAGGTTTGAGCCAAGAAATTCAATCGCCGGATGGATGTTTAAAAAGATCGGATCACATGGCCGCTTTTTATCCGGCTCGTGTTGTTCGGGCAAACTGCTCCTGTCACATCGACTGGACACACTCCGGGGTGTCGGACCGGAGTAGCGAAGCGAACTCTCGTTCGCAACATCGGTCGTGACCACCGGAGCGTCGAAGAGGTGCGTTCGCGGGCCATTCCAAGAAGGGCTAATCATCAGTCAGATTCGCTCATTCGATGTGGCATGTTCCATTGATTAATTTCTGTTGAACTTTCTGAGATTTGCACTCGACCGAAAACATGAAGGGCTTGTAGGTATCGATACCCCGTTTTGTTGCCTGCTCAGCAAGTGTCTGATCAAACTTCTCGATATCAATTGCCTCACGCAGCATGACTTCCTGTGATTCCGTTACCTGCCCTCCAACGAACAGTGCTGCCTGCAACAAAAAACAGCGAGGTCATTGAAGATAACGGGCATGCCATCACTGCCAACGACGTAACGACCGCCTTGCTGTCAAAGATTGAGATCTCACCCTTGCGTCGCTCAAAAGCACCTACGCCAAAGAAGTGACGTCTCTGCAACAAAAACTCCCGTGTGATGCGTCCCTGCTGCTCTATGATTGTCTTATGCATGGAGCAATACTGATCAATGCCGTCAACCTGTACTTGCGCGTTTGCGATGGGAGCCACAACACCGTGGGGGAGACATGCCAGCTAGACTGCTTTCATAGACCACAGTCTCAGACTTCGTACCGAAGGCCGTTTCATGATCTGCCCTTTTCTGCCCGAATAACGGCACAGTTTGAAAGTTCGTGACCTGTTCTCGAATTGCGACCAAGCCAAAGGATTTCCGGGTTTGTCAGGCCGTTGGCTACCAGACGTTGCAGGAAGTCTCCTTCCACGAGCGCCCCGCCGATACATCTGAACCAGTCTTTGATTTCACTGCGTACTTCGTTCGGCAATTCACTCTTCAGCACAATTTCCGCGAAGATCGTACGACCACCGGGTTTCAGAACGCGTGCAACTTCTCGCATGACCGCATCCTTGTCCGGCGACAGATTGTAGATTCCATTGGCGGTCACCAGATCGACCGAACTGTCTGGAAATGGAATCCGGTCCGCCGGAGCATTGAGCCACTCGACGTTTGCAACGCCCATTTCAAGGAGATTACGCCGAGCTTTGCTCAGCATGTCCGCCGAAAGATCGAGCCCATAAAGCTTTCCCGTCTGGCCAACCTTTTGAGAATACAGATACAGGTCCAGTCCTGCTCCGCATCCAAGATCCAGCACCGTTTCTCCCGGCCTCGCATCGACGAACGCCTGCGGATTACCGGCACCTGTGAATGATTCCCACATTCCCCGCGGCAAGCTGTCCAGTACCGCTGCCACGTACCCGACGCTTTCGGCGAACTTTCGCCCGACCGGAAAATTAAACTTCTCATCAGGACTGGTAGCTACGGAGCTGTATCGTTCTGCAACTGCAGTTTTGATCTCGTCCGGTGTGTATTGTGATAGTGGCTTCATGTTTCGTTTTCCATCTGTTCTTTGAATGCCTGCCAGAAGGTCTATCGCCGCATTGATGTCATCACCTGTCGTCATTCGTCCAAAGCTGAATCTCACAGCGCCCCGACCGACCTCGAATGACGCTCCCATCGCGGCGAGCACAGGACTCATCGTTGCCGCTCCAGCATGACACGCCGATCCTGTTGATGCAGCAATGCTCGGAAGCTGAGCAAGAACATCATACCCGGCGTGATCCAGAAAGCTGACATTTAGTGTATTAGGGAGCCGATCGACAGGATGACCATTGAGAACGATGCGGTCACCAAACTCATCCCGAAGCCTCTCCCAGAACTCGTCCCGCAATTGTCGCACCATACCACGGTCAACACATTCGTCTGCCACTTCGCAGGCTGCGCCCAGACCGACGATCTCAAGGATGTTTTCCGTGCCAGCTCGCCGACCGGATTCGTGCCCGGCTCCATGCAGCAACGGCTCCAGCGGAACTCCTTCACGAACAAACAGGACACCGACTCCCTTTGGCCCATAGAGCTTATGCCCAGCGATCGAAAGCAGATCAACAGACAATAACTCAACGTCGACGGAGACCTTACCAGCCGATTGAGCGGCATCCGTGTGCAACGGGATTCCATGGTCTCGGGCTATCGCAGCGATCGACCCGATGGGTTGAATGGTGCCGACTTCGTTGTTGGCATGCATGATGGTAATCAGCCGAGTGTGTGGACGAATTGCACGTCGCACATCGTCAGGATCGACGACACCAAAACGATCAACCCGCAGAAGAGTAATCTCGGCGCCTAGTGCCTGCAGAAATCGACAAGGCTCCAGCACAGCCGGATGTTCGATACAACTGGTTATGATGTGAAATGGAGCCCCTCGATCCTTCGCCGAGAAGAACGCCCCTTTGATCGCGTAATTGTTCGCTTCTGTTCCTCCGGAAGTGAAGATGACTTCGGTTGCGTCGCAACAGAGCAGGGCCGCGACTTGAGAGCGGGCTTTCTCAACAGCATCGCGAGCAGGACTTCCCGCCCAGTGCAGACTGGAGGGATTTCCGTAGGCCACGCTTAAAAAAGGCCGCATAGCCTCGGCCACTTCCGGAGCGAGCGGTGTGCTGGCGTTGTAATCCAGATAGATCTGCCTGTTCATCTGGCTCGCGACTTCCGCTTGACGCCGCTGCTCGCTACGGCCGGCGCGCCAACTGACCGGGATGATTCACTGATTTCTGCCATTCGTTTCTTATCGGCTTTAATCTCTGCGGCCGTACGAGTCACCATGGGTTCATCACGCCCAACCAGCGTGAGAAGTTCCTTCACCAACCTCGGGCGACAGAGGTAGTAGCATTTCAGAACTCCATCCTGAGCATAGTCCACAAGCCTGGCATTCCGCAGCACAGCAAGATGCTGCGAGATATTGGCTTGTCTTGCCGGAAGGATTTCTTCCATGTCAGTCACGCAGCGTGGACCAGCCAGCAACTCCTGCAGAATGGACAGCCGGGTCGGATGAGAAAACGCCTTCAGCAGCTCTGCTGTGGCCTTTTGTTGTCGAGAATCTGCCATTCTCTTAGATCCATATTGAGACCAGTCGATTCACATATTCGATTTTTTGAATATTATGATGATGCTGAGGCATCAGTCAATGGATCGAGGGGGAGAGTATCATGCATGACAGTTCATCTCGCTGGCTGTGGCTTCAGAGTGGAATTCTTGTTGTTTGCATGGCACAAATCTTGGTGTCTGCTGACGGAAATGTGTCAATCGACAGCAAGAATGGCATATTGCCCGAAGGCACTGTTCGCAACCAAGTCGGCGATGCGGAGCTGGAAGTGCTTTGCCGCACCACAGAAAAGCGGCGACTCGATCTCAGTCAAAGTAAAGTGACTGACATAGGTGTGACTCAGCTTTCCGTGATGAAGCACTTGCTGTTTCTGGACGTTAGCCAAACGCAGATCACGAATACGTCCCTGGTTTCAATTAAGGACCTGCCCGAACTTCGATCACTCATGCTTAATGAGACCAAGGTCAGCAACGTCGGGCTTGCCAGTCTTTCGCAGATGAAATCACTTCGTGTGCTGGGACTTGACCATTGCCGGATCTCCGATTGTGGTTTGAAGCACATAAGGAACATGGAGTTACTGGAATGGCTTTACCTGAATGACACCAACATCTCGGACGCCGGGATTGATCATTTGACTGCCCTTCGGAGGCTAAAGTTTCTCTCTGTGGTCAATACTCGTGTGACACAGGAAGGCATTGACCGATTGCACCTGGCAATTCCCGCTGTGAGAATTCGCTACTGACGAGAGATCCTCACCAATCTTCGAAAGAGTCCAACAATGTCAACTCAGCAAACCAAGCGGTCAATCGTGGCCTCGAACTGGCTGCCCAGACTGCTAAAACTGGTGGTGTTCAGCGTCGTTGCTGGAACAGCCATTTACTGGCTTCGCTTTTCCCCGGTTATCGTGGCAGTGGTTGAGGTGACCGAAGGTGCTATCGTAGCCGAAGTCATGGGAACCGGGACTTTGGAAGCGAAGCAGAAGGCGATCATCAGTCCCAAGATATCAGGTCGGCTTCAGGATGTTCGCGTCGACCAGGGCGATACCATTCAAGCTGGTGACGTGCTGTTTCAACTGGATGATACGGAACTCAAGCAACAGGCTGAAATGGCGAAAGTTGGAGTCGCTGCAGCGAAGGCGGGATTGAATCGCTTCGAAGCCGATCAGAACCAGACTCAGGCTGTGTTCAAACAGGCCGAACAGAATCACGAGCGAGTGGCCATGCTGATCAAATCCAACGCGGCCAGCCCCACAGACATGGACAAAGCACGCGAGCAAATGGATGTGGCTCTTGCCGGAGTCGCCCGTGCGGATGCCGCGTTGCTCGAAGCCAAACAGCAGGAGCTTGTCGCCGAAAGCACACTGGCGTTTCATCAGGCCAGACTGGCTGACACAGTCGTCGCGGCACCGTTTGCCGGGCTGATTGTGCAGCGATATCGCGATCCCGGGGCCGTTGCCGTTCCCGGCAGTCCGGTGCTGAGTTTG
>JALQWE010000971.1 GCA_023258825.1 Planctomycetaceae bacterium
GTTGACTATCCGGCAAAGCAAACATCGTCGACACTTCGGAGACTTCCGGGCAGGCGTTCTCTTTCGGTCAGGGAATTCAGAACCATGGTACGGCTGGATCGGATTTATACCGGGGGCGGAGACACGGGAGAGACCAGTCTCGGAGATGGATTGCGGGTGTCCAAGCTGCATCCACGGATTATTGCCGGCGGGGCTGTCGATGAACTGAATTGTGCCCTTGGAACCGCGCTGGCTGCCAATCCCCCGGAGACGCTGCACACGCTGATCCCGGCCCTGCAGCAGTTCCTGTTTGACCTTGGGGCGGACATTTGTGTGCCGCTTCCGGTTGACGACAAGCCGGACCTGCTGCCTCGACGGATTGATGGTCACCACGTCACGCAGCTGGAAGCCCTGATTGACCGATACAATGCCGAGCTGACGGCCCTGAACAGTTTTATACTTCCGGGGGGAACGCCGTCCGCGGCGGCGCTGCACCTGTCACGCAGCATTTGCCGTCGAGCGGAACTGGAAGTGCTGCGGCTGGCCTCCAGCGAACCGTTGAACACGGCGATTCTGATTGCCCTGAATCGACTTTCAGATCTGCTGTTTGTTCTGGCCCGGGTAGCCAACGACAATGGACGCGGTGACATCCTGTGGAAGGCTGGTTCCGGGCTGGATCAGGTCTGACGGGTCGAGTTTCAACCGCCGGCGGATTTCAGCTTCTGGCTGGTGCCTGTCGTGGCCGCGCGATAAATGGCCAGGATGATTTCGACACTTTTCCGACCTTCGGCTCCATCCACCTTTGGACTCCGCCCTTCGGAGATGGCATCCACAAAGTCCTGCAGCTGCAACTGATGTCCGACGAAGCTGATGGCTTTGGGATCTGCCGCACCGCCTGAGGTCGCTGAGCCTCCGCCCAACCGCTGCAGCAGTTCCGCGTCCTGTGGTTGCGGTTCGGCAAATTCCCAGCGAACGATCGAGTCCTGCTCGATGATCGCGGTACCTCGACTGCCGTGAATTTCCGTGCGTTTCAGCAGGCCCGGCCATGCGGCCGTCGTGGCTTCCATCACACCGATGGCACCGTTGGCAAACTTCAGGCAGGCGACACCGACGTCTTCGACCTCGATACGCTCATGAGCCAGGGTGCCGGTGAAACCGGTAATCTCGCTGACGTCACCCATCAGCCAGGACAGCAGGTCCACGTTGTGAATGGCCTGGTTCATGAAGGCACCGCCGCCGTCCAGAGCCCATGTGCCGCGCCAGCCACCGCCATCGTAATACTCCTGTGTTCGCCACCACTTCACATACGTATCGCCCAGTGTCAGCCGTCCGAATCGTCCACTGTCGATGGCCTGCTTGAGTGCCAGATTGGCGGGGCTGAAACGGGAAG
>JALQWE010000972.1 GCA_023258825.1 Planctomycetaceae bacterium
GCCACTTCACCTGCGCATGACGTTCCAGCGTCAGAGTCCGCCAGGGTTGCCAGCGGTAGCCGGCCGGCAACGGCGGATACTGCATCGACCGGTGCCGCAGGTCCAGCTGCATGCGAAGTCGTTTGTAAAGTCGTGCGGCCATGGCATGCACTTTGACAAGTCGGTGGTCAGTAGTCAGTCGTCAGTGGTGAGGATACCGGATTCCCCGGCTGGCTGCACGCGAAAATCGCCCGATTTCGCGTCAGTCGCGTGTGGTCTTTCTGACGTTCCTGTGGCCCAGGAGTACTGGCCGTCCCTGTCGGAACTGGCGTTATTCCAGCGTGTTGAACAAACGATCGCCAGCGTCGCCAAGGCCTGGCAGAATGTAACGCTGCCCATTCAGCTCACGGTCGATCACAGCGGTGATGATGCGCACCACGGAGCTGCGATTCAGGACGTCCTGCAGGCCTTCCGGTGCGGCAATCAGGGTCAGCAGCAGGATGTTCGGGACACCCCAGTTCTGCAGTGTTTCCACGGCATGAATGGCGGATCCCCCGGTGGCCAGCATTGGGTCCAGCACGATCGCTACGTCGGGCGGATTTGTGGTGGGCACGCGTTGATAGTAGGACACGGGCCGCCCGGTGGATTCGTCCCGGTAGACTCCCAGATGCCGGATTTCCGCGTCCGGCAGCAGGCGCGTGAAGGGGTCCAGCAGCCCCAGTCCAGCGCGGAGTACGGGGACCAGCACGATGCGGGCTGCCAGTTCCCGGCACGCCATGGTTTCCATCGGGGTGGGCACGACGACGGGGCGAAGCGGCAGATTGCGCGTGGCTTCCACCGCCAGCAAGGTGGCCAGAACTTCGGCGTGACGGCGAAAATCAGCCGGCCGCGTTTCCCGGTGACGCAGCAGTCCGAGAAAGTGCTGAGCCAGTGGATGCTGCAATTCCATCAGTCGGCCGTCAGTTGTCGCCATTCAGATGCTCCAGGGTTCGGAGTGACATCAGGAGTCTTTTCGGCCAATGCACGCCCTGGGGACTCGAAAACCCGCGGTGACCTCACCGGCGAATTGCGTTTTTGTTGGGGTCACGCTGCGTGTCAACACTGGTGATGCGTTCGAGCGGTCAGCGTCGTGGGATGAGGGGAATCCCGTAGGAATTCCGGGAGTGGAACCGGGCCGCAGCTGGCAATCAGACTGCATCGGCAAAAACTGCCGATGTTCGCCCGACGGCAGGCAACGCGGGGGATTTGGCGAAGCCCTTACCGAAAAAACCGGGTACGCTGGCGCGATCGGCGCTTACACTGCCAGGCAGGGGAAAAGGCCCGGTTTCGACTTTGGGCTGCGTTTGGGGACGCCGATGACAATCGAGCGCGGGTCAAGCCGTGTCCGGC
>JALQWE010000973.1 GCA_023258825.1 Planctomycetaceae bacterium
CCGGAAAGACCATGCTGGCGAAAGCGGTGGCCGGTGAAGCCGGAGTCCCCTTCTTTGGCCTGTCAGGTTCTGACTTCGTCGAAATGTATGTAGGTGTGGGTGCGGCCCGTGTTCGCGATATGTTCCAGCAGGCTCTTCAGCGCGCCCCCGCCATCATCTTCATCGATGAACTGGATGCCCTCGGAAAAGTTCGAGGCAGTGGTGCCCCCGGCGGACATGACGAACGAGAGCAGACATTGAATGCCCTGCTCGTCGAAATGGACGGATTCGGCACCGATCAGAGCGTGATTGTGATGGGCGCAACCAATCGCCCGGAAACACTCGACCCCGCCCTGATGCGTCCCGGACGATTTGACCGTCACGTTCTCGTGGATCGGCCTGACATCAAGGGACGCGAACTGATCCTCAACGTCCACGCCAAACGTATCAAAATGTCAGACGATGTGGACCTGAAACGCATTGCAAAACTCACGCCCGGCTTCGTGGGTGCCGACCTGGCAAATCTCGTCAACGAAGCCGCACTGCTCTCCGCTCGTCGCGAAGACAAACGAGTCACCATGAAGTCGTTCGAAGACGGCATCGAACGCGTGATGGCCGGGCTGGAGAAAACATCCCGCATCATTATCGAAGACGTCAAACGACGCGTTGCCTGCCACGAATCCGGTCACGCTCTGGTGGCAGCCAGCCTGCCTCATACCGATCCAGTCCATAAGATTTCCATCATCCCCCGCGGCATGGGCGCACTCGGCTACATGCTGCAACTCCCGGAAGATGATCGTGAACTGCTCACGCAGTCGGAATTGCAAAGCCGCCTGGCGGTATTGCTCGGAGGCATCGCTGCTGAACAAATCGTCTACAACGAAACCTCGACCGGCGCACAAAACGACCTGCAACGAGCCTCTGATATCGCACGCCGCATGGTCACTGAATTTGGCATGAGCCCCCGTCTGGGACGCATGTACTACAGTGAGTCGCAGAGATCCCCGTTCCTTGCTGGCTCAGGAGGCTTCGTCTCCGAATCCGTACACGCCGAAGCCACACTTCGCGAAATTGACCTCGAAGTCAAACGCCTTGTGGATGAGGGCTATCAGACGGCCGTCGATACTCTGTCATCACAGCGTGAAACCCTGGACAAACTTTCTGCCGATCTGATGGAAATGGAAACCATGACGGCCGAACACATGCACAAAGTCATTGACGAGAACCGGAAAGGGCCCAAGCTGATGGCCTTGCCCGGAGTCCCCCACGAATCGAGCGCAGACGCTCGGCTCGTCCCCAACCCCGCAACTGACACCATCGACAGCGCAGAAGTCGGCTGATCCGCCCGGGGTGAAAGCGACCGGCGATGCACGCCCTTCCGTGCCCTC
>JALQWE010000974.1 GCA_023258825.1 Planctomycetaceae bacterium
GCTTCGTAATCATACAATTCCAGCTCCGCTTCAGCCGCCGACGCCCCCGGGACTTTCCATTCCACCAACCGATAACGCTCCGTTCGAATCGCCCGGCCCAGCACACTGCCCCGCTCTGCCACCGTTCGCGGATACACATGAATCGCATGCTCGCGATGCGGTCGATCCGGTTCCCGCAGAACCCCTGCAAAACTGCGGCCGTCCACTGGCGTCGGAGCCGGCAATCCCGCCAACTCGGCCAGCGTCGGATACAGATCCACCGTTTCCACCAGACTGCGACTCACCGCGCCACGCGGCACACCCGGCCCGGCCACCAGCAACGGAATCCGCGCCGCCTGCTCATAATTGGTGTGCTTGCACCACATCCCATGGTCCCCCAGATGCCAGCCATGGTCTCCCCACAACACAACAATCGTGTTGTCCGCCAAATCCAGCCGCTCCAGCTCATCCAGCACCAGACCCGCCTGCGCATCCATATAACTCATCGCCGCATAATACCCGTGAATCAATGTCCGCTGCTGCTCTTCCGGCAACACACCCCGCGCCGGGATCCCCCGATAATTTCGTAATTCACCCCCGGCCTGCCCGGCATACGCCGGAGCTCCCTCTGGTGCCGTCTGACGCGCGGCCACAGTAAAGGATTCCCGCTCATACAGGTCCCAGTACTTCTTCGGAGCGACAAAGGGCAAATGCGGTTTCAGAAAGCCAACCGCCAGAAAAAACGGCGTCCCTCGCTCCTTCGCCACACGCAGTCGTCGGATCGCCTCCACCGCTGTTTGTCCATCGGCATACTGAGTCTCCGAGACGTCGGCAGATTCCCATGCTGCCCCCTTCGCATCACGACCCGACTGCGGGTCCGCCGCATTGCTCGCATCAGCATACGCCGGTCCCCGCGCTCGCCACGAAGGCACACTCCACGACGCAGCATCATCCACGTTCCCATGTCCCGTATGCAGAATCTTGCCCAGACCCTCGGCAACATAGCCCTGCTGCCGAAAATGCTGACTCAGAGTCACCGCGGTCGGAACGGCACGGCGAAAATGAGTCCCCAGGTCATAGATCCCCAGCGTCTGCGGCCGCAATCCCGTCATCAACGCATTTCGCGACGGCGAACACACAGCCTGATTGCAGTACGCGCGCTCAAATCGAATCCCCCGTGCAGCCAGTCGATCCAGCGCCGGCGTCTTTGCCCATTGATCCCCGTAACAACCGGCAATCGGCTTCAGGTCGTCCACACAAATCAATAACACATTCGGACGGTCCGCGGCCTGCACACAGCGCCCACCCAATCCGTCAGAGACAGACGCCGTCACCAGCAACAGCAACAGGACGAAACCCAGACAATATCGCCGCAACATCTGCTC
>JALQWE010000975.1 GCA_023258825.1 Planctomycetaceae bacterium
CAGACGATTGTCGCGTTTCGCTCCGCCGAAACGTTTGCCCAGCGTTCTCCCGCACCGCTCACCGTTGGTAAGAGGCCTTGCTGCCATCAAGCAAATTACGCATCCCCGCCATGCCATTCCGGTTGTGCGTGACGGGGCCGCGAAGGCTCGCCATGCGCAGTTTGTCTGCTATGCTGCGTGCTGAGGATTCTGACTTTACGAAAGGCAATCTGAGCACATCATGCAATACGACGTTTTCGGACTGGGCAATGCCCTGGTCGACATTCAGGCACGCATTACCGACAACTGGCTGCTGCAAACCGGTTATGACAAGGGCATCATGACGCTGGTGGAAGACAGCCAGCAGAAGGCCGTTCTGGACCGCCTGTCCGGAATTTCACTCAATCGCTGTGCCGGTGGTTCCGCGGCGAATACGATCGTGGCGGTGGCTGATTTCGGTGGAAAGGCTGCGTTTGCCGGCAAGGTTTCTGATGACGAAGTCGGGCAGTTCTTCGTGAATGACATGCGCCGACTCGGCGTGCGGATGGACGTTCCGGCGGCTCCTGCGGGGCAGACGGGAACATCGGCCATTCTGATCACCGAAGATGCTCAGCGGACCATGCTGACCAACCTCGGCGTTTCCGCTTCGCTGTGTGAGCAGGACCTTGACGAAGAGGCCATTCGCAATTCGCGATATGTGTACATCGAAGGCTATCTGCTGCTGAACCCGGTCCAGAAGGCGGCGGCCTACCGAGCGATCGACATTGCCAAACAGGCAGGGCGGAAGGTGGCATTCACTGCTTCCGATCCATTTCTGTGCAATGTGTGCCGTGACGAAATCTGGTCGCTGATTCAGGGGCCGGTGGACTTATTCTTCTGCAACGAACTGGAAGCGCAGTCGCTGACCGGTAAGACAGATGCGGTGGAGTGCGCTGCGGAGCTGCACCGCAGTACCGAAAGTGTGGCGATGACGCTGGGGGCTAACGGATCGCTGCTGATGTATGATGGCCAGGCGATTCCGATCGAGGGTGTTCCTGCGCAGGCCATTGATACGACCGGTGCAGGTGATATGTATGCCGGGGCTCTGTTGTTTGGAATCACGAACGGCATGAGCTGGAAGCAGGCTGGTCATCTGGCGTCGCATGCGGCGGCCCGCATTGTCAGCCAGCTGGGAGCGCGTCTGCAGCATCGGTTCACGCCTGCGGAAATTGCAGCGCTGATGCAGTAACTGCTTGTCGGCCACGTATGGGACGCGATGACCGCCGGTCTGCTCCCCGGACAGCTAGTCCGGGGGGATCCCTGTTTTATCTGGAATGGCAAAACGATTGCAATCCGGGAGTTCTGGGGCGATTTCGGCTTGAGTGTGCCAGGGTGATCGCGTGTCC
>JALQWE010000976.1 GCA_023258825.1 Planctomycetaceae bacterium
GTCCTGTGCCTCTGCACCCCGGCTGCCGGACCCTCCCCCGGGCCGGCAACAACCACCCCGACCGTCTCGTCCACCATCACCCTGACGCGCCCCGTGGGTGTGCGTCTGGTCGATCTGCAACGCTCAACAACAGACCAGTTTCAGTTACGATTTCAGCCCTGCGTTCTTGCCAGCGCACTGGCCGTCACCGGCACAGATGCAAATACGCCGCGAAATCGCTATATCTACAGTGTTCGGCTGTCCGAATAGCAAGCCTTCCGGCTCAGCGGACACAGGCACTCTGCCTTGAGGCCCCTGTTTCTCGCCTATTCGGTTCCAAAAGCAACTCGGACGGTGCCGCAATGTCACGCGGCGGTGTTGGACCGAAAACAGGCGCGAACACACCAGGCATTCAGAACATTCACAGCAACACTGCACGACACAGGAACATTCCATGACTTCCGCTTCCCGTATGTTCTGCCGAGGACTGATTCTGCTTCTGATCTGCCAGGGGGCTGTTGCGGCACAGTCGACACCAGACAAACAGCAACCCGTCAAACCGTCAGACGAATCCTCCAAAGGCAGCCCGACGGCAACGCCAGCCGATCGGGCCGCCAGTTCCGGCGCCAGTCGCGCAGAACTGGTTCGCAACCTGCAGACCCTGCCTGTGGCCGAAGCACAAAAATCTCTTGAATCCGCGATTTCGGCGTCACCAGAAGACTTGCCGCTCCAGTCACTCCGAACCCTGCTGGCATCACGTCTAATGATGGACGGCAACAACGAAGGGGCGATTCAGCAACTTGAGACAGCCGCGGATACCCTGCTCAGCCATGCCGATCAGCCTGCCAACCTGACCTCCCTGAACTTCATTCTGGAATCTCTGCGGACGTATTCTCAGCGAACCAACCAACCGCAGCGTCTGACACCCAAACTGACGGCAGCACTCGAACGCGTTCGCTCCCAACCGCGTGATGCAGCCGAAGGCGAGTTCCTGATGCCGCTGGCCAGACTCATTAGTCTGCAGGCGATGGTGCTGAGCAGTGACGGACAGGTCGCCGAAGCGACGGCACTGCTGGACGACGAGCTGAGTGCTCTGCAACCTATGTCCGAACAGCCAGCCATCGGCGAACGTGCGATCCTTGCCAGTGTACGCCTGCTGCAGACACGCCGACAAATCAGCGGCAATCAGGACACCCCCGCCGACAACCGCAGTACAGAGCTGGACGACTTGTTTGCGAAAGGCCTTGCCAGTCATCCGAAATCAGCGCTGATCGCCGCCGAGTACATCAGATTTCGTACGGCAGCGGCCGGCGTGCTTGCTCGGGAAGAACCAGAAGCCGCACAGCGCATGCTGAATGAACTCCGCAGTCGTTTTGACGCCAC
>JALQWE010000977.1 GCA_023258825.1 Planctomycetaceae bacterium
GTTTGTTTTTTGCTGCAGCCAGTGCCTGAATCAGTTTTTCCAGATCGGAATTCTGTATCAGCTCCTGTGCCAGTTTGGCAGAGGCTTCGGCTTTTTCCAGATCGCCTTCAGCCAGCGCATGCATGCCTTCCAGCAACACCGCGTTGCCTGCCGTGTCATACGTCAGTGTGGTCCGTGCGTGTAGCGGGTCTTCCGTTCCGGCCGGTTGACGATGGCTGGTGTATGTCGTCGTGAATCGGTTGTTTTCGGCATCGACCACACCCGTGCGATTGCCGCTGCTGTCCCATTCCAGACTGGTCACATTCCCGTCGTAGTCTTCGATGGAAATGCACCGGCTGCTGCTGTCGTAACCAAAACTCAGTGTGCCGATCACCGGACGCTGAATGCCGCTGAGTGCCAGCACGCCAGTCCCCAGCCGCGTGTACGTCAGCGTCGTCGCGTGGTTATTGGCATCGACCACTGCCTGCAGACGCGAATCTCCTGTGCCTTCCCAGAGAAAGGTCGTCCGCTGGCCCAGCGGATTGACCACGGCCCGCACCACATTGCAGTCGTGCACGACGGTGGTGACATGGTTCGCAGGATCCGTCACTTCGACATAGTAATCGGTGTCATAAACCGTTTCCGGGAAAATGTACTTATACTCGTACACATGCCCGTCCGCCGTCCTGATTCGTCGCAGCCGGTCAGCCCGGTCGTACGCCAACAAAGTCTCATTGCCCTCGCCATCAACAAATCGTGTCAGCAGATTGTGGTCACTGTAAGTCAGGTGCAGTACCACGCCCGTCGGATACGTGACGGTTGTCACCAGACGATTCTGTACCCCAAACACCGTCGTTCGACCTCCCGGCTGAGTGACGGTATACGTCGAGTCATAGTCGCCGGAAATCGTCGTCGTGCGGCCACCGGGGCCAACGATGGCCGAGACCAGACAACTGTTCCGCTGAATCAGCCATTCGTCTCCTGACGGACTGACGATCTTGTCCAGCAGTCCGGACGACAGATAATGCCACTGCAGGCCATCCGGCTGCTGCTCAATCCAGCCGCCTCCGGCCTTTCCCTGCAGACCATTGCGAGTGGACGCCGGGGCCGTTCCAAAGCTGCCGGTACCGACGCCGCTGTATTCCAGCACCCGTCCGGTGCCACTGGTGAGCCATGCGGAACTGCCGGACTGTACCACGGTGGGATGATAGAGATCAGAGATCCCGTAGCCTCGGCCGCCGCTCGATTTGGCTGCCTGAGAGTTGTAGGTAAACACGGGACAGGCATCATAGGGACCGCCCCGCGGCGTCGGCAGCTGCAGGATCACATTGCCGGACGGCAGATGCACGCTGACCGGACCCAGCCAGATGCCAG
>JALQWE010000978.1 GCA_023258825.1 Planctomycetaceae bacterium
GTGCTGCCCCAACACCGAGGTCTTCAGCGGTGGGACGGACACCAATGTTGTAAAACCCTTCGTCGTAATACGCCAGCCCCTGGGCCATTGGCATCAGGGACACACCACCGTCCTGCGACAGTACGCCACGAAGCGTGCTGACCGTTGCCCCGGCAAATTCAGGCCCATGATGACAATTGATGCACTGGCCTTCTTTCATAAAGATCCGCAGGCCCTCTTTGGCAGTTGCCGTCAGAGCACTCTCGTCACCACGAGCATACTTGTCATAGGGTGCTTCATCTGAAACCAGCGTGGATTCGTACATCATGATTGCCAACCCCCAGAACAGGGAGAAGTTGGCTTCCATCTGCGTGTATCCATCACTGGTGATGGATGTACCAGACCACCACTCAGGACGGAACGCTTCGCGGATCAGCTTTGTGTAAGCCGCGCGGGAAGGATCCAGCCCTTTTCCTGAAGAATCCCGGTACGACCAGAGCACACTGTCATCAACAGCAACCGCCTGCTCAGCAAGTGGCTGAAGCGCAAACAACTTCCTCGCCAGTTCTGCAAATGCTCGCCCGTTCCAGGCCATCTCCACATCGCTGTTCGGTGGGCCCACTGCCTGGGAGGCCAGAGCAGCGTTGTCCAGACGGATTTTTACAGATTCCACAGCACCAGTTGAATTCGCTTTCAGAACACTGGCGTTGGAGTCCAGTTCTCCAAATGGGTTCACTCCATTGAAGTATCGGTTTGCCCGGCCGTCCCAGAATGAGCGATCAAAAAAGACGGCATTCACAGACGTAGGAGCGTTTCTTCCGGTCACCTGGCGAATATTCACGCCTTGTATGCTGAAAATCTCATTGACAGCAGCAACACCGAAGTCAATCGCACTTCCTGGGTTGATGGCCAGAAAGTTCTTCGTGACAACGCCCTGTGAACCAAAGATTTCCGCCGAATCAAACGTGATTGGATTCGAATCGTTGTCTCCGGGAACCGTCGGATCGGCAAATCGATGAAACGGAAAGTCCGATGCATGCACCGTCTTATTTACACCCCGGAAACTGCGGCCTGCCGCACCAGGATGCAGCCCATTTGTCGTGCGAATATCAGCGCCAGCATTCCAGTGACAGCTCGCACAGGCTGTTCGACCATCACTGCCAACCTGCATGTCCCAGAACAACGCCTTACCCAGCGCGATTGCTTTGTCCTTGTCTGCAACGAACTCGGAATAGCGTTCCTCGCCCAAGCGGTAGCGTTTATGTTAAAACAACAGCTACAGGTGCAGGTGCAAACGTTGTTATTAAGAAGTACAATGCAGGCACAAATGCATGGACTACACAGGCTTCCCCACTATTCAGTGGCGC
>JALQWE010000979.1 GCA_023258825.1 Planctomycetaceae bacterium
GCTGATGTATGAAATGTTGAGTGGTCAGTTGCCGTTCCAGGGAAATCGGAGTGAGTTGCGGCAGTTGATTCTGGCGGGGGAACCGTGGTCGCTGCGGTCACGGGATGCGTCGATTCCGGAGCGATTGGCGGAGATCTGCCACAAGTGTCTGCGGAACTCACTGCAGGACCGTTATCGTGACATGGCCGCGGTGGCGGCAGATCTTGATGCGCGGATGCAGGACGTACGGAATCAGCAGGTGCGAGGTGACCGGAATACGGTGCTACCCCGGCTGCGTGGTTTACTGTCGTACGATGAGCAGGACCAGGAGACTTTTCGGGCGATGCTTCCCGGGGAACTGGAACCGGACGGGTTGCCGATTTCGCTTCACTACTGGCTATCGCGGCTGGAAGTGGTTCCGGTGCTTCGGCACAGGGGGCGTGTTTCGGGGGTGCCGGAGAAAAGTTCTGGAGATAGTCGGTCGGGCGCAGAGCGATTTTCGGTCGGGGTAATTCACGGGGGCAGCGGTTGTGGGAAAACGTCCTTTGTGAAGGCGGGTTTGTTGCCATTGTTGCCGGAATCGATTCACCGGATTTACCTCGAAGCGACGCCTCACGAAACAGAGCTGGAACTGCTGCGAATCCTGCAACGGCGGTACTCAGGGATTGTGTCGCATACGGCGAGCGTTGCTGAGTTGCCTTCGGTGTTTCGGCAACTCCGGGAGGGGCAGTGTCTTCCGCCGGAGGGACGGATTCTGATCGTGCTGGACCAGTTTGAACAATGGTTGCAGTCTCATGCGACAGACGTGATGTCTGAGTTGACCATGGCCCTGCGGCATTGCGAGGCGGGGCGATTGCAGGTCCTGTTACTGGTTCGTGAAGAATACTGGTCAGCGACGCAGGAATTTTTCCGGCAGCTGGACATCCGCCTCGACACTCACTGGAACGATCAGTGCCTGCAGTGGTTTGGCAAAGCGCATGCTTTGAAGGTGCTGGGCTACTTTGGTCAGTCACTGGGCAAGTTGCCGTTGGACGTGTCCGACTGGTCCCGGGGCCAATTGTCATTTCTTGAGGGCGCTGTGGAAGGGCTGGGGAGTCGCCAGGGGGGGAAGGTGATTCCTGTGCAGTTGGCCCTGTTTGCAGAACTCTTCCGAGATCTGGAGTGGACAGCGGAAGAGTTAGCGCGTCAGGGGGGAACGGACGGAATTGGCACGCGGTATCTGGTACAGATTTTTTCCGGTGGTGATGCGCGTGAAGAAGTCCGGCAGCACCGTGAGGCGGCCATGCGGTTGCTGGAAGAGTTGTTACCGGCGGATGGGGAAGACATCCGGGGGCTTCGACTCCCGGAGTCGGAGTTGC
>JALQWE010000980.1 GCA_023258825.1 Planctomycetaceae bacterium
CACACGGCCGTGTCTCGCGTTCGTTCTGCCATCGATCAGGACACCAGATGTTTCAAATCTCCGTAATTTTCAGTGTTTATTCAGGTTGCGTTCCTCAAATCCCGACAACAATCGGTTCTCGCCAGCTTTGGCCCCCGATAACCCCAAAGCCCCCAGAGCCTGCTGTATTCCGCTCTTAATAACACGTTCGGCTCTGACAAGTTTCACCAACGTCGTCGCCCAGCCTTCGCACCTGCTCTGGACGATCATTCCTTAAATTCGGAAGATTTCGACTTTTCTCTGGAATTGCTTTATGCTCAGGAAGGGGATTTACCGGAATTTTCCCGTCCCGGTTGGACGATCCCGGCTCGGGGGCTCCCCCAGGCAGCCCGCAGCACTCCCGCAGCGAACTCGTCCAATCGATCTCCTCCCCTTCCGCCTTTCAGGACCAGAATTTCCCGTGAAATCACGCGACAACTTCCTCTCGCTGACCCTCGCTCTGTTCGCGGTTCTCTGTCTGACGGTCCAGCCAGCTTTCGGTCACCCTGCCACGCCCCGCACTCCGGTCGCACCCCAGGCGGGCGAAAGCGCACCGAGTTCACCAGCTCCCGCTGTGACGGCTCAGGCTGTGACAGTGACCGAGCTGTCCGTGGGGCTGCAGGGGGCTGGTCGAGTCGGCTGCTGGTTGCCCATTCGCCTGCAACTGACCGGGCTGCCCGCCAACACTCCGCTGTCACTGGTGGTGACTGCCCCCGATCCTCGCGGTGATCATTGCGAAAGCCTCGTCGCCACCGCCAGCAGCGATCAGGCCGGGGCCGTTTCTCTTGCCGGAGTCTTCGCTGTCGGACGCCTCGACGGACGCGTCACCATTTCCCTTCACAACGACGCCTCAGCCACACTCTGGGAACACTCGCTCTCCTGCGAAGCCACGTCCAGTCCTGAACCCGAAGCCACCGCCACTGCCAACACCACTGCGACTGCCGCTCCAGCTGCCGATGCAGTCACAGGCGTCACGCTGCCGCGGCGATTGCAGCTGCTGCGTCATGCCCCGCTCACGGTCCTCACCACCGGCCAACCCGCTGGTTTGCTGGAACTGCGTGAACGTCTGCAGTCCAGTCCGGGAACTCAGGATGCCCTTGTGCTGATCAACCTGCCGTCTGCGGCTCAGCTGCCTGCGCACTCCCGAGCTCTCGATTCGCTCGACACCATCCTGCTCGTTTCCGATTTTCAGATGACCCCCGCGCAGGCCGATGCCCTTCGTGACTGGGTGCTGTCCGGCGGACATCTCATCGTCAGCTGCGGCCGCGGTGTGACGGACCTGCTGGCTTCCCCGCTGGCTCC
>JALQWE010000097.1:0-6631 GCA_023258825.1 Planctomycetaceae bacterium
GCCGTTGTGGAAATGATTCATGCGGCCACACTCGTCCACGACGACGTGATTGATGATTCTGACATGAGACGCCACGTCTCCACCGTACATCGCCGCTGGAACACTGAAACCTCCGTACTGTTCGGTGACTACCTGTTCTCTCAGGCCTTTCACCTGGCTGCAATCACCGGCGATGCTGAAGCGTGTCGTCTGATCGGTCGAGCAACCAACCGCACGTGTGAAGGTGAACTGAACCAGATTGCTGCACGCCTCGAACAATCTGCTTCAGAACGTGATTACTTTCGCGTCATCCACGGAAAAACGGCTCAGTTGTTCGCCGTCAGCTGCCGCCTTGGTGCCCGCTCTGCTGAAGCAGCAACCGCTGCCCAGCGACAACTCAGCCTCTTCGGAACGCGTCTCGGGATCGCTTTCCAGATTGCAGACGATGTGCTTGATCTGACCGAGTCTTCAGAGCGGACAGGAAAGGATGCGGCAAACGATCTTACCAATCACAGAATGACCCTCCCGATTCTGCGTGCCCTGCAAATTGGAACCACTGCTGACCGGCAGAAGACCCGCGAACTGCTGTTTTCAGGTGCACCTGATGACCGCATCAAGTTGAGGCAGTCTGCGAATCTACAGATGGGCGTGGAATCCGCCCAGGCCACCGCGGAACGGTTCGCATCCCGGGCCATCCGCTGTCTGCAAAGCTTTCCCGTCTGTGCAGAACGTCGAGTTCTGGAGGACATCGCTCGTTTCTCGGTCTTTCGCTCACATTGATTGCATCCGTCCTGAGGTCTTACCGGTCTCTCAGAGAACGCTGTCGCAACTGAGCCTTCGCAGTCTGGCCTCTCGAGTCTTTTCCTGGCCAACACGCTGTTTTCCGAGCCCAGGAACGGCTCTGACTGGTCCATGGATGAAATTCCGTCCGCAGCTTGTCATGATTCAGTCCTTCAATTGCCTTCGCTGACGCCCGTTCTCTGCAGCGAAACTCAGCCTTGAAAGGGACCTGACAATGACCCCATGGCCGCTGTTGACTCTGCCAACCCTGATTCTGTTCGTGTTTTCGGGAGCCACCTCCAGCATGTCAGCCGCTGCAGATCCCGAATTTCAGTTGCTCTGGCCACAGGGTGCTCCACAGGCCACGGGTGAGAAAGATAGCGATCGACCTGGGATGTGGATTTATCCCGCCGGCGAAAAGTCAAATGGGGCTGCTGTGATCATCTGTCCGGGTGGTGGCTATGCCGTCCATGCCACAGATCATGAAGGTGTTCAACCCGCTCGCTATTTCAACAGCATTGGGGTGACCGCTTTTGTTCTCAGATATCGGCTGGCGCCCTACCGCCATCCGGTGCCTCTGCTGGATGCTCAGCGGGCAATTCGGTACGTGCGGCATCATGCAGAGAAGTTTCAGATCGATCCCAACCGCATTGGCATCATGGGATTCTCCGCGGGCGGTCACCTCACATCCACCGCCGTCACCCATTTCGATTCCGGCCTGGCCGCGGCAGAAGATCCGATCGATCGATTCAGTTGCCGACCAGATTTCGGAATTCTCGGCTACCCAGTCGTCAGCTTCATTGCCGAATACTCACATCGCGGCTCTGCCAGAAATCTCCTCGGAGAAAACGCGTCCGATGAACAACTCAGAAATCTCTCAAATGAACTGCAGGTGACCCGAGAAACACCACCAGTGTTTCTGTTTCACACATCCGAAGACACTGGTGTTCCGCCGGAACACAGTCTCGCCTTTTATGCCGCCTGCCACAAAGTTGGCGTTCCTGCGGAACTGCACATTTATCAACAGGGTCCCCATGGCGTAGGCCTCGCCTTTGAACATCCAGCCCTGCAGAACTGGATCAACGCCGCTGGAACATGGCTCAGGCAGAATGCCTTACTGGCTGGCGGTGAGCGACAGGAAGTCAAAGGCACCATCAGTCGTAATGGACAACCTGTGAAATGGGGTTCGATCGCTTTGAAACCGAAGAATCCCAATGCTCCCGTCGGCTGGGCTATGGTTGTTGGGGGCAAATTCACCATTCCGCGAACTGCCGGACCTTTGCTCGGTGACCACGAAGCCGTTCTCACAGATATGGGCGCTGTGGCTCCCGCTCCCACAACCGACGGCGCAGTTGTTCTTCCGGTGACACTCCCCCTGAAAATCACAACAGAGTCCAACGAATTCCAGCTGGATTTTCGCGAGTGAGGGTATGCTCAACCCACGACATCCCGTGCCACAAAAGTCGCTGAATCAACTGACCGACGAAAACTCTGTTGCCAGCCAGGACACACAAACCCGCTGCGATGGCCAAACCAATCCGCTACGCCGCGGTTGTCGACGATTGATCATGGCACCGGCATCTCTGTTGATTCTGGGGGTCCGATTCTATCAACTGGCGATCAGCCCGCTGCTGGGTAATCACTGCCGTTTCGTGCCCTCCTGCAGTCAGTACTTTATTGAGTCGGTGCGAAAACGCGGAGCCATTTTTGGAACAGCTCAGGGGCTCCGACGTATCTGCCGTTGTCACCCATGGCATCCCGGCGGTTATGACCCGCCCTGAACCCAGATCAATTCCAACTGCCTACTCAGGACGGCCTCCTGCGACGAACTGACCTCGCTGACTTCGGACCCCTCGGGCTTCGCGAAGTTTCCTCGCGGCCCGCATACACGCACAATCACCCCGCGATCCCGGCCAGCTCAGTGATAACAGGAACCTGTTCACTGCCCTGCTGATACTGCGCGATCAGGTCACGCCGGGAATGAGCTGCAGGATCTGGAACAACAAACCTGTTGAACTTCCGTAACGTCCAACGCAAAAGCATACAGTGAACGTGACTCGGCGCAAAAAAAGCCCGCTTGCAGCATGACTACAAGCGGGCTGAGTCGCAGAAAATGCAATCACCGTCGCGGTAACTGCGGCTTCACTATGGACTTACTTGCCTGCAGCGACCGCAGCCTGAGCTGCTGCCAGACGGGCAATCGGAATTCGTCGTGGTGAACAGCTTACGTAGTTCAGGCCGATCTCGTGACAGAAGTACACAGACTTCGGATCACCACCGTGCTCTCCGCAAATGCCGATCTTCAGATCGTTGCGAGTTGAACGGCCGTCCTGAACAGACGTCTTCATCAGGCGACCAACACCGGTCTGGTCAATCGTCTGGAATGGGTCGGCCGGCACAATGTCGTTCTCGGTGTAGTAGCCGATGAATGACTTGTAGTCGTCGCGGCTGATACCGAGGCAGGTCTGTGTCAGGTCGTTCGTACCAAAGCTGAAGAATTCGGCCGTCTTTGCGATTTCTGCAGAGGTCATGGCGGCGCGAGGGACTTCGATCATGGTTCCAACCATGTATTCCACCTTCACACCCTGCTCAGCGAAGACCTTTTCCGCTGTCTCACGGATGATCGCTGTCTGGTTGTCGACTTCCGTCTTGTACCCAGCCAGCGGAATCATGATTTCCGGATGACAGTTGATGCCGGCCTTCTTCACTGCACAAGCCGCTTCAATAATGGCTCGAGCCTGCATTGCCGTGATTTCCGGGTACACGATTCCCAGACGGCAACCGCGATGACCGAGCATCGGATTTGATTCCTTCAGCTCGTCCACACGGCGGTGAACCTGTTCTTCCGTCACACCGAAGGTCTTTGCCAGCTTGCCACCCAGTGTCGGATCCTCGTGCAGGTGGTGCTCTGACAGGAATTCATGCAGCGGCGGATCGAGCAGACGGATCGTCACAGGACGATCCCCCATGGTCTTGAACAAGTGGGTAAAGTCTTCTCGCTGGAACTTCAACAGCTTGGCCAGTGCCTTTTCGCGGTCTGCCCGAGCCGTTGCGAAGATCATCTCTCGCATTTCATCAAGATGATCAAAGAACATGTGCTCGGTACGGCACAGCCCCACACCTTCTGCACCCAGCTTCACAGACGCTTCGGCATCCGCTGACTCGGTGTTTGCACGCACCTTCAGAGTCCGATACTGATCGGCCCAGCTCATCAACTGAGCGTAGCGACCGTAGATTTCAGACTGCTCGGGCTTCAGCTTGCCCATCAACACGTCCATCACTTCTGATGGGCTGGTCTCAATCTTGCCGGCGAAGACTTCGCCAGTGAAACCGTCTACTGAAATCCAGTCGCCTTCCTTCAGTACCTTGCCGGCAACAGTGACAGTGCCTGCCTCGTAGTCGATGTTCAGCTTGTCGCAACCACAGACGCAGGTCTTACCCATCTGGCGACTGACCAGAGCCGCATGGGAAGACGCTCCACCAAATGCCGTCAGAATCCCCTTGGCCACCTTCATGCCACGCAGGTCTTCCGGGCTGGTTTCCTTACGGACCAGAACCAGCTGCAGACTGTTGTCCGCGTTCCAGCGTTCCTCAGCATCAGACGCATGAAACACAATCTGTCCCGTCGCAGCACCTGGCCCGGCATTGATCCCCTTTGCAAGGAACTGGTCTGCCTTCACAGCCGCTGCCTTAGCCGCGGGATTGAAAATTGGCTGCAGCAACTGATTGAGGTCGTCGGCCGGAATACGGCGTTTTTCCAGAGCAGTTTTGGCGTCAATCAGGCCTTCGTTCACCAGGTCCACAGCAATTCGCACTGCTGCAAACCCCGTTCGCTTGGCATTTCGAGTCTGCAGCATCCAGACCTTGCCACGCTGAACAGTAAACTCGATGTCCTGAACTTCCTTGTAGTGCTTCTCGAGGATGCGCCCAATGTCGTCCAGCTGCTGGTAAGCGGCCGGCATGTCCTTGCCCAGAGTCTCCTCGATTCGAAGCGGGGTACGAGTTCCTGCGACGACGTCTTCGCCCTGAGCATTGATCAGGTAGTCACCACAAAAACCGGGCAGACCAACTGAACAGTTGCGTGTCAGACCAACCCCGGTCGCACAGTCGTCACCCAGGTTGCCGAACACCATGGCCTGAACATTAACCGCTGTACCCCAGTCATGAGGAATACCGTACTGACGTCGATAAACCAGCGCCCGGTCGTTCATCCAGCTTCCGAATACCGCACCGATACAGCCCCACAGCTGCTCCATCGGATCTTCAGGAAACTCCATGCCCTTGTGCTTGCGGATCACTTCCTTGAACTGCACAACGATCTTCTTCAGTGCATCAACAGTCAGATCCTTTTCATGCTCAACACCGGCATGAGCCCGTGCGTGCTCAAGAATCTCTTCGAAGTGGTCCGGATCGTTCTTGGATTCCGGCTTCAATCCCAACACCACGTCACCGTACATCTGAATCAGACGACGATAGCTGTCCCATGCAAAATGCTCATTGCCGGACTGCTTGATCAACGCCTGCACGACCTTCTCGTTGATGCCGATGTTCAACACGGTGTCCATCATTCCCGGCATCGATTCACGTGATCCGGAACGGCAACTGAGCAGCAGCGGGTTGGCCGCATCACCAAACTTCGCTCCCATGATCGCTTCGGCATTTGCAATCGCCGCGTTGACCTGGTCCTTCAGCTGAGGTGGATACTGCTTTGAATTTGCGTAGAAGTACGTGCAGACCTCTGTCGTAATCGTAAATCCCGCAGGCACCGGCAATCCAATACGGCTCATTTCCGCCAGATTCGCGCCCTTGCCACCCAGCAGCGGCTTCTGCGTTGCATCGCCCTCAGCCTTGCCATCACCAAACGTGTACACGTACTTCATTGAATCAACCCTGTGAAGAAATTCGGCCATGAAATGCCATAGCCAACCGCAAACGCTTTCAACCGCCCAGGATCAGCGCGACACCGTGTCTTTGGTTCCTTCGATGCCGAAACCCCGCCACGGATCCTCAGATCTGACCCCTCCAGAGCAGGCCACTACACGCACTGCCGCACTGAAGTCCACAAACCATCAACTGCGCGCAACCCGATCGGCACTGCGCCCAGGCAGGTTTTCGCCCCCACGGTAACAATGACGGCCCGAAACTGCAAGCCGGTTCCCAGCCAACGCTCATTTGACCGTTTTTGCCTCCTCCCCAAACCAACAGTCACCCGCCCAATCCGCAGATCGCCGGCCATTTTTCCCAGTTTTTTTCGCACTTTTCTTATCAAGGTGCATGGCACCTGACTACTCCTGACTGCTTTGACATTAGGTGTTTCCAACAACCTTCAGTTCCCAGTTTCCCGGGAATTCCACCCTGGTAAAACCCCGCGAGACAAAAGTTTTCCGGGGACTCGCCGTTATCATGTGGCACTGTCGCCGCGTCGTTCCTACGCAGAGGTTTCCCCGGATTCCGCCGATGAGCTCCCCCGAACCACCCGCTGACGATGCCGAGCCCTGTGACTTTCACCTGCTCGGACTACCCGTCTCTGCTGAGGATCACGGCGTGCGGTCCCGTGAACCGTTCGAAATGCTGGTGTCCCAGTTCGTCGAGGAACTCCGAGTTGGCAGAAAACCATCCATCGAACTCTACGCCAGACGTTTTCCACCCCACGCAGATCGAATTCGTGATGTCTTTCCTGTCCTCGCCATGCTGGAGCATGCCCGGATCGAAAAGGAATCCCGGTCCATCCGTCAGAACATGCCCGGCTCCATTCCCTTCTCACGTCTCGGGAACTGTGAGCTGCTGCAGGAATTAGGTCGAGGTGGCATGGGCGTAGTCTTTCGCGCCCGCGACCTCCAGTCAGGGCATTTGGTTGCCCTTAAGGTTCTCC
>JALQWE010000097.1:6641-10044 GCA_023258825.1 Planctomycetaceae bacterium
GGGCTCCAACGTCTTAGTTGTCACTACTTTCCATGCGTAAAAGACAGATATCCACTGCGAATATTTGCTGCAAAATCGTTGAAATAGTCGAAATACCGGTTTTTAATATAAACAATCAACATTAGTCGATTGTATTCTAAATGGATTGATGAAAAGTAACACTCTGTGCCGGAATGGGTCGCCCGCTTTGAGCGAGAAGCAAGGACCGTTCAGCAATTGCACCACCCGGGAATTGTCCCCGTCTTCCGTTCCGGCCAGGAAGACGGCTACTGCTTCCTCGTTATGCAACTGATCCACGGCATCAGCCTGGATCGCCTCATCCACGCTCTCGGAGCCGCGCCACCCGCTGGACTCTGCCTCGAGGAACTCATACCTGCACCCGCAAACGCCGACCCATCCACTTCCACTCTCTCAGCAAATACTCACCAACACGTCGGCACGGCTTCTGCGTCTGCACCACTGCAACTGACCACAAATGCCTGGCAACACTTCACCCGCATCGCGCTGCAAACTGCACACGCCCTGCACGCCGCCCATGCCGCCGGCATCTGCCACAATGATATCAAGCCCGGAAACCTGCTCATCGACCGCTCCGGTCATGTCTGGATCACAGACTTCGGGCTCTCCCAGCCCATTCCGACGCAACGTCCAGACCATCTTGTCCACCCGGCAACCGCTTCCTCCACGCCTCACTCTCATCACCACAAATCCGCTGACCCGATTGAACCCCACGATTCGTCTTTTGGTGGAACGCTTCGGTACATGGCCCCCGAACGACTGTCCGGACACCAGTCTGAAGCAGCAGATCTCTATGCCCTTGGTGCCACCCTGTACGAACTGTGCCTGCAATGTGCTCCCTTTGAGCATGCCCAGCGAGACGAACTACGACGACTGATTCAGCAGCAGTCGCCCATGGCCCCCAGTGATCTTTGTCGCGATTTCCCGCGTGGTCTTGAAACCATCATTCTGAATTGTCTCGAAAAAAATCCTGCGTATCGCTACACCACAGCCCGGCAACTGATCGAAGATCTGCTGAGATTCGCTCTGGGTGATCGCATCCGTCGTACTCGTCCTGGCTGGTTATCCCGCGGATTTCATCGGCTCCGCTCACACTTCCAATAGCCCGCTGAAACTCGATCGACCAGACAGAACACCATGGTCATGACAACGCTCATACGGAATTCATCCCCACGCAGTCATGCCATGGTCCTCAGACTCAAGCCTACCGAAGGACCGCCCTGATGACCGCTGGTTTTCAACCCATCAAAGTCGGTGTCATCGGAACAGGTCGCTTCGGAAGGTTGCATGCACTCACGCTTGCCGGACTTTTCGAATTCCAGCTTGTCGCCATTGTCGGACGCCGCCCCGAGTGCCCTCAGCCTCTTCGCACCGAATTGCCAGATGTCCCCTATTGGTCCAGCCTGTCAGCGGCCATCGAAACATCTGGGGCCAGGGCCTGGATCGTGGCCTGCACCACCGCCTCACACGTCACCGTCACTCGTCAACTGCTTGAAGCAGGCATGACTGTCCTGCTCGAAAAACCACTCGCTGATTCACTTCCTGAAGCACGGAGCCTGCAGCCTTTTGTGCAACCGGATTCCCGCAACCTGATGCTGGGCCATATCCTGCTGTTCAACAGCGAATTCCAGCAACTACAGCTTGAAGTCGCTCAACGCGGACCACTCTCGCTGATCGATTGTGTTCGGCATCGCCCGGCTTCCATTCCCGCTGCCTTTCCCGGAGAAACACCGCTCGAATCAACCATGGTGCACGATCTGTACTGCCTGCAGGCACTCACCAATCAGGAACCACCGGTCTCATTGACCGCAATTCAGCATCGCACCACTTCTGGCATCACCAATCTTGTCCACGCCTGCCTGCAGTGGTCATCAGGACTGCTTGCCACCTGCACGGCGTCTTTTCTGACACCTGCCGGAATGCCACCGCGAGGATTTGATCGGATGGAGGTCTTTGGAGATGGCTGGGCTGCTCGCATACAACCGAATCCACGGCCCATCGATGTCTGGGCCGAGTCCGCCTGCTGGCCTATGGCTCTGGAAATCCGCACCAGCATCACCGGACCCACCGGTATGCTGGCCGAGGAATTGCGTGCCTTTGGTCGCGTTGTCCGAGGAGACGCTGATGTCCCCGTAGGCGCCCGCTATTCTGACGCACTCCAGGTGCAGGAATGGATCGCAGCCCTGGCTCAATCCGCCAACAATCACATGTTGGTGGGAACAAACAAAGCCATGAATCCCGACTTCCGTTGAATCTCGACCAAAAATTCACTACGAACACACACTTGCTGTTCAATGAACACCAGCCGTCTGCTTCAGCACGAAACCTTTCGCCGATTCCCTGCTGGAAGTTCGACCTGCTTCTGTAATGCCGGCACATGCGGTGCCTGTCACCAATACGAAAGGAATTGTGGTGATCGCTGAAGATCTCGAACGACTGAAACGACTGCTGGATGCCGGTGCACTAACCGCTGAAGAATTTGATCGCGCCAAACAGCAGGTGCTGAACAACACCTCTGGTCATCGGCCCGGTGAAATCTACGGCATCAGAATTTCTCTGTGGTGCGCCCTGATGCATCTTTCTCAGCTGTTATGGTGGACAGGTGCCGGAATCATCGCACCAATCGTCTTGTGGATCCTCGGCCGCGAACAGTCAACAGAAATTGACAAACATGGAAAGGTCATCATCAACTGGATGCTCAGTGCCATGATCTTCGGCGCTGCCTTCTATCTGCTGACATTTCTCTTTGTCGGCTGGCTGCTGCTGCCCATTCATGGTCTGCTGACGCTCGTTTTCCCCATCCTGGGTACCATCAAGGCGCTCGACAAACAGGTCTGGGAATATCCGCTGTCGTTTGAGTTCCTGAAACTCGACAGCGATCAACTGGAAAGCTCTCACTTCTGAATCTCAGACCATCTCCAATCGACTGTCAAATCCTGATGATTGCAACAGCATCGGGGGTCGTCCAGCATGTCGATTCTTCGTACCGGCGGGCACCATCTGTCGGACGACACAGCCTCACATAGACGACTGGTCACGGATCCCGGAACATGATCATTGCGGGAACTTCTCTTCATTCACCTTCTGCAGTTCGCTTTCATCCTGAGCAATCTTCAACTTACCCGTCAGCCGCACCTGATTCGGGGGTTCACACGAGTCTCCTTTGCAGGCCTGATAGCGTATCTCCACATTCACCTCCGCTTCACCAGCCTCTTCAGCCGGATCGACTTCCAGCACGCCGTAGATCAGAACCTTTTTCCCATAAACAAACAACGGCTTTTCCTCTCCAGCGATCAGATGCTCTTCATGCTTCGGATATCTGATCTTTGTCAGTTTCACCTTCTGAGGACTTTTCACACGGACTTCGGTCGGGATCAGGTAGTCC
>JALQWE010000981.1 GCA_023258825.1 Planctomycetaceae bacterium
AATGGCATTGCCAGTAGCCGCCAGGTGTGCCTGTGACCAGACGGCAACCATCATCGGGGACGCGATGCTGGATCGATACGTCTACGGTGATGTCTGCCGCATCAGCCCTGAAGCGCCGGTTATGATCCTGAATGCAAACAGCACGGAAGACCGCCTGGGGGGTGCCGCAGCGGCCGCTTCATTTCTTCGACATCTCGGAGTTCACGTTTCGCTGCAGACGGCAGTGGGTGACGACCAGAATGGCTCAGTCCTGACTCAGCTTCTCACCGAGCAGGGAATTGCTACGAGCAGTGTCCTCAGGGATGCTGACCGAGTGACGACGGTCAAAGAGCGAATTCTGGGTGGCAGGCCACAGCGAGAGCCGCGACAGATCCTGAGAGTTGATCATGAAACGCGGAGGCCATTGAGTGGGGAACTGACGTCGCGGCTTCTAGGCCTTAAACAAGCGTACCCATTTTTGTTGAAATCGCAAATCTCGCTGGCGCAGCAGCCACCGGGCGGCGCTGGGGCCGTGGAGAATTTTCGATATAATCTTCAGACATAGGCATTGGGTTTCAGTTAGTCGGTGATCGGCGGGACCAAAGCATCCGGACTTTGGTGTCGTGAGCGCCGCGGCTCAGAGATCGGAAGTCTCAGGTTGTCAGCGGCAGGTTCAGGCTGTCCTGAAGGCGGAAGAGTGTTTCCAGAGAACTCGACCACGCAAGCAGACGAAAAATCAGGCGTCGTGCGCTTCGAATGATCTGAGTTGGAATCAGAATCATCGTTTGTCGGAAGGTGCTGAAGTCCATCCGCAGCAGGCGATGTTTTTCTGCTTTCAGTTTTGTCTTCTGCTGCGGTCGTCCGGACTCCCTCAGCGACAGGGCCAGCCAGCACTTCAGGTTCCATGCGAGGGACGCCATCACCATGTAAGCCCCGTTGCTGAGCGTGGTGTGCAGTGGTGCTGCAAACGCTCCCATCTGTTTCCCCTGACTGATGATGTTTTCCTGATCGCAGCGTTTGTTCGACTCCAGCACAATTTCGTCCGCGGACTTCTCGGCCTGGCTGACGTTGGTGATGTAAAAAAAGTATGGTGAATCATCGATCAGCTTCCGCTGTCCTTTCGTTACAGACACCTGCTTGTGAAGCACGATCATGCGGTAAGTCTGGTCGCATTTGCCGGGGGAGTAGGGAAACTCGGCCACGAACTCTTTCTCCAACCGCTTGTTCTTGTACTCCTTCTCCACCACGACCTGCTCTTTCGTATTCGGGCGACGAGCGCGTGGATTTTCTGAGGTTCGCTGTTTACGGTGAAGCTTCTTCCACACTGTTTTATCAAGGT
>JALQWE010000982.1 GCA_023258825.1 Planctomycetaceae bacterium
GATTTTCAGCGGTGGGATGAGGTTTTGTGTGCGATTGAAAACCAGGTTTGCGGCTTGGCAGGAGCCGCGCCCTCCCGTTTGCGCGCCATCCCGTTTGTGCGGCCCTTCCGGATGCATGGGCCTTCGGGGAGGGCGAAGTTCCATCTGAGCCGGATGATTTTCAGCGGTGGGATGAGGTTTTGTGTGCGATTGAAAACCAGGTTTGCGGCTTGGCAGGAGCCGCGTCCTCCCGCAGCCGCTGGAAGGGGGGATTTCAGGCGAGGATTCCGTCATGCACTTTCCCCGCGACGTCGGTGAGTCGGAAGTCGCGTCCGGCGTAGCGGAAGGTCAGTCGCTGGTGATCCATGCCCATCAGGTGCAACAGCGTGGCGTGCACATCGTGAATGTGCATGGGGTTCTCCTGAGCATAGTATCCGTAGTCGTCTGTGGCACCGTAACGCAGGCCACCTCGAACGCCGGCTCCGGCCATCCACATGGTGAACCCTTCCGGGTTGTGATCTCGTCCATCCGTTGTGCCCTGCGCAGTGGGGGTGCGACCGAATTCACCGCCCCAGAGCACCAGTGTGTCTTCCAGAAGCCCGCGGCGTTTCAAGTCCCGCAGTAATCCGGCGATGGGACGATCCACCTCCAGCGCGTTCTTGCTGTGCCCTTTGCGCAGGTCGCCATGCTGGTCCCACTGCACGAAGGCGTCGGAGTGTGTGACCTGGATAAACCGCACTCCGGCTTCCGCAAAACGTCGCGCCATCAGGCACTGACGCGCGAAGTTTTCAGTGATCTTGTCATTCAGGCCGTAGAGATCCTGAGTCTCCTGGGTTTCAAGGGTGAGATCCTGCAGCCGAGGCATCTCAGTCTGCATGCGGAAGGCCAGTTCATAGGACTGAATGCGTGCTTCGAGGGCCGATTCGTGGGCATTCTGCTGCAGATGCCGCTCGTTCGTTTCCTTCAGCAGGTCCAACTGAACTCGCTGAGCCGCAGAGGACCAACGGGGGTTGGCGATGTATCGAACGGCTGCCGATGTGGCCGGCTGACTGGCCACGCCGAGCGGAATTCCCTGGTTTCGCGCGGGAAGAAAGGCGGAGCCCCAGTTGTTGCGGCCACCATGGGCCAGTGTGGGGCAAATGGTGATGAAGGAAGGCAGATTGGAATTCTCCGTTCCCAGCCCGTAACTGACCCAGGCGCCCATGCTGGGGCGAACAAAGTTATCGCTGCCCGTGTGCAGTTTGAGTGCAGCTCCACCGTGCGCGGCATTGGTGCCATGGACGGAATTCAGAAAGCAAATGTCATCGACGCACTGAGCCACGTGTGGGAACA
>JALQWE010000983.1 GCA_023258825.1 Planctomycetaceae bacterium
GGTCACGCGTCCGTTGATGGAGTTTCTGAAGGCTCTGCTGCGGGTGGGAGAACGTGACATTTACCCGTCGCCCGGACCTGTGGGATTGAGCGACCTGATGCAGCTGACCAATCTCAGCGGCTTTGACCGACTGCTGTACAATGCGTGGACGCCCTGCCCTTCACCTCGCGTGGATCCCTCGGAGTCGATATTTGACACGATGAAATCGCAGGATGTGCTGTTGTTTCATCCGTATGAGTCCTTTGAGCCTGTCCTGCGGCTGTTGTCTGAGGCGGCGGATGATCGGGACGTGGTGGCGATCAAGCAGACGCTGTACCGGACCAGTCGCAACAGTCCGATTGTCAAATCACTGATTCGAGCCGCGGAAAACGGCAAGAACGTGACTGTGATTGTGGAACTGAAAGCGCGTTTTGACGAAGCCCGCAACATTGAATGGGCGCGACAGCTGGAATACAGCGGCGTGCAGGTCATTTATGGCGTCCGTGGACTGAAGACGCATGCCAAGGCCTGCATCGTGGTGCGGCGTGAACCGCAGGGATTTCAGCGTTACTGTCATTTCGGCACGGGAAACTACAACGAGATTACTTCCCGTTTTTACACAGACCTCAGCCTGCTGACCTGTCACCGGGATTTGGGGAATGATGCGATCGCGTGGTTTAACGCGGTCACCGGGGCCTCACAGATCCAGCAGTTTTCGCAGATCGAATCGGCACCGATTGGATTGCGTGAAAAGCTGCTGCAGATGATTCGCGTGGAGGCGGAGCGTGCCCGGAACGGAGATAAGGGGCACATCATGATCAAGCTCAATTCGCTTGCCGACCCGATCATGATTGAGGCCTTGTGTGAAGCGTCGCAGGCGGGGGTGGAAATCGACCTGAATATCCGTGGGATCTGTTGTCTGCGTCCGGGCGTCCCTGGTCGCAGCGAGAACATTCGGATCGTCAGTATTATTGACCGCTTTCTGGAGCATGCGCGGATTCTGTATTTCCATCATGGCGGCGATGAGCGCGTGTTTATTTCCAGTGCTGACTGGATGCCGCGGAATCTGGATCGTCGCGTGGAGCTGCTGATTCCGGTGCTGGATGAGACCTGCAAGCGTCGGGCAATTCAGATTCTGCGGACGTGTCTGCGGGACAACGTCAAGGGTCGACTGCTGACCGCGGATGGTTCGTATCAGCCTCCGGCGGGTGCGGAGATGGAGAAATCGAGGGCGACGCGGGGCCGCGGCAAACGGAAGTCAGTGGATGCCACGCAGGTGGATCCGAATCTGCGCAGTGGCCGATGTCAGCAGGAATTCCAGCGTCG
>JALQWE010000984.1 GCA_023258825.1 Planctomycetaceae bacterium
TGTTCGGTATCGGGAAGTGGCCTGCGCCACCGCAACCGGACTCAGCAGATACTTCCGACTCCGCAGCTCAGGCCGCGGGTCAGAGACCAGCAGTCCCGGTGACAAGGTGCAATGTGGCAGACGGAGCGTGTGAGCGGTGGATGCTCTGGATTGACGGGGTAGGCGCGTGGTTACTGTGTTGTGGCACGTCGATCGACATCGGGGGGCCCTCGCAGGCCGACGATGCGGCTGACCTGCGACTGATGGGACCACTGTCCAGACGTCATGCGACATTGCAGTACCTTGACGATGCCTGGTTTCTGAATCCGCATCAGCCCTGCAGCGTCGGGAAGACGCGGCTCTCCGGGCCACGGTGTCTGTACCACAACGATCAAATCATCCTGGGTGAAAAAGTGCAGCTGAGATTTCAGCGGCCCAGTGTGCTGTCTGCATCAGCAGTGCTGCAACTGGAAAGCTTTCATCAGCCAGCTCAGTCTGTGCAGGGAATACTGCTGATGGTGGATTCAATACTGCTTGGCAGTCGAGCCGACCATCATGTGCTCTGCCCGGACTGGCCGGAACGCCTGGTTCTGTTTCGCCGGGAGGGACGATTCTACTGCCGCTCAGAGATGTCGCTGCAGCTGAATCAGCAACCACTGACAAGCGATCAGGAACTGGGCGATGGAGCCATCGTCAGCGGTACAGATCTGTGTTTTCGACTTCAGAAACTGTGACCTTCGTTAAGAAACATGTCCACGCTCAAACAGCAAACAGAACGATCGAACGACCGCGGCGATAGGCACTGCAGACGTCCGTCAGTGAGTCCATTTCGCCACTCGCCAGGCAGTATGTGTTGATGATTGTCAGGCATTCCACCCCAGGACTGAAATCAGTCGCCTGCGGAAGGATCTCATGAGATTTACATTTGTCCCGGAATCACGCCCACTTGAGGGCTACACCATCAAACGTGCCATCCATCGCGGTGGCTTCGGCGAGGTGTATTACGCACTGAGCGATGCCGGCAAGGAAGTCGCTCTGAAACTTCTGCACAACAACATGGAAGTGGAACTCCGCGGCGTCTCACAATGCCTGAATCTCAAGCATCCCAACCTCGTCACAATCTTTGATATCCGCCAGGACTCTGAACAGGAGCACTGGATTGTGATGGAGTATGTGGGTGGTCAAAGTCTGTACGACGTCCTGTGCAAACATCCTTCCGGTATGCCATTGCCTGAGATTCTCACCTGGCTGGATGGCATGACAGCGGGACTCTCCTTTCTGCACGACCGAGGACTTGTC
>JALQWE010000985.1 GCA_023258825.1 Planctomycetaceae bacterium
GTACTGGCTGTTGAGGGCGAGGCGGGCACCGATTTCGGGGCCATAGATGTTGTTGATGGTGGTGGAGTCGATCGCAGTGAAGCGATCGGGGACGATGGCATCGGTGCCATTGAAGGTACCATTGGTTCCTCGAATCGAAAACTTCTCATCGAGGCTGAGATAGCGTACGCCACCGAGCCATTGCCAGGACGGTCCAGCGCCACCGGGAGCACGGCGTGGGGTGAGGAAGGCCAATTCTGAGCCCCAGACCTGGCTGCTCATGCCCAGCGTCAGTGTGTCATTGAAGACCAACGCGTTGGCGCCCAGAAAGTCCTGCTCTGCGCCATTTGTGGAGAGTGGAATGGCATAGTTGGGAGCGAACGGCTTTTTCCCGGGAAGCAGGGGCGTTTGTGAGAGCCCCAGTTCGGGATCGATGGTGTTGTCCAGTGCATATCGGGCGATGCGCCCTTCAGCCAGAGAGCCGAAATCCGACACGGCATTTTGCTGCGCCGTACCGAAGAAGCTGAGCTCCATTTCGGCACCGTCGAGCTTCAGACCCCACGTACCGCGGACTCCGGGGATATTGTCGAGATCCAGACCATTGTAGGTTGGGATCAACGTGGCACCGACGGGCGTACCGCCGTTGAGATTGTCGGAGTAATCGACGGGGACGTCACGTCCTTCCTGCTGATTGGACAATGGTCCGCTTTGCAGGCCCGAAACGGAGGCGCCAACGAAGCCATCGCCGAGATCGCCGAAGTCCATGTAGAGGAACTCCATACGTATCCAGCTCTGCTCGACGGCATTCGTCAGGAAGCGCTCGATGGGGCGGGACTCATCCCAGACATCGGAGCTGCCGGAAACGTAATGGTCGACAGTGGGAGCGGCATAGCCTGCATGCGGAGGCGGGCAAACGGCCGGGTAGCCTGCACCGCCAGCGTAGTGCTGAGCATTGGTCACAGAGGGAACCGCCAGCAGGGTGATTGCCGCGGTGAGAAAACGACGCAGGTTCGGACGGATCATTCGAGCCGCACCTTATTGAAAAGGGCAGAAGATCAGGAATCGTGCCAGAAACACGATCTGCTGTCGTCGATATCGTCCGGCTGTGACTTTGAACTTTGCTCCAATTGTGCCGACGTGGTGGATTTTGACGGCTAATCCAGAGAATCCGGTAATCCGGTTTTTCTGGGTCGTACAGGCGCAGAAACTGCCGAGGTCCACGGGGCGAGAACGCCCGGTCCTGCCGCATCGGAATCCAGCCGGAGCGGTTCAGGCAGCGGCGCAG
>JALQWE010000986.1 GCA_023258825.1 Planctomycetaceae bacterium
AGGCGTGGCGACGGAGTCGATCTCCAGTGAACCGAGGATATCAATGCTGCCCGTCAGACGTAATGCGTCAGCAAGAATACGGACCTCATAATCATTCGGGCTTGCTGATGCGGCCGTGGTTTGCAGTGTTCCATCGAAGTGCACCGTCTGGCCGTCGATAAGAACGGAAGTGGTGGAGTTCAGTCGCCCCGTTGCAGCGGTAACGCTGACGAGACCGGTGGCAACCACGGTCAGTGAAGAGGGAGCGATCTGTGAGCCGATGGATGTGTCAACCAGCAGATCTGCATTCGATGTCAGACTGATGGATTGAGGCGAATTGATCTGGCTGGTGGAGGCGATCGTGAGGTCTCCGCCGGATGTGACGGAAACCGTCCCGGCTGATGCCAGTAAGGTACCATTCACCAAAACCACATCGGCACCAGAGATCTCCAGATTGCCAGCGGAACTCTCAAGTTTCCCGGAGGCCGTGAGCTGGAATGTGGCCAGCGTATTGTCTGCCGGGTTCGCCTGAACGGTGATGTCGCCCGAGGCGAAGATGGTACTGTCAATCCGAATTTCCGAATTGGGCCGTTGATTCAATGCGGATTGCAAAGTCACCGTTGAGCCGGAGCCTGCGGCGTGGATGGCATAGGTTGGTGTTGCCGGCCCTGCAGCGGCCAGCAGGCGAATACCGGAGGCTGAGGACAGTGTTGTGCTGCCGCTGCTGGCCCCGGTCCGCAGTGTTCCCGATCCGGTCACAACAATGCCAACGTCGGAATAGTTCACACCCGGGACTGCAGTCGCCAGACCCGCATTCAGAGTCAGCGTCCGACCGGCATACACTTCCTGACTGACCTTGATCTGGCCCGTGGCATCCACGTTGAGTGTGGCGTTTCCATCGTGGCGAGTGATGTTGTAGCCGACGGTTTCCCCGGCGGAGTTCTGAACGATCGTGACCTGACCGCCCGAGATGACGTAACCGCTGAGATCAACGGCGGCGTCGGTGTCAAGCAAAATCGCTCCGGATGCCTTGTTGGTCGTAATACCGCCGTTGGGGTAAATCACGATACCGGAACCATTTGCGTCCGCTCCTGCCAGAATTGAGACACTGGCGGAAGCACGCAGGAATGACCCCTTTTTCACCGGATTTCCCTGGCTATCAACCGTATCGGTTCCCACCAGGACTCGGCCGCCGGCGACAATTTCGATGCTGGAGTCTCGTCCGGACCAGGTGTAGGTTTCAGAGAGTAGTTCTCCGGATCCGCCAAAAGTCTGCACGATGGTA
>JALQWE010000987.1 GCA_023258825.1 Planctomycetaceae bacterium
CCCAGTGCTACGGTCTCTTCGATCTTTTTCAGCAGCACGTCCATCGGCAGGACATACACGTCAGGATGGTTGGGCGGCCTGTAAAAGGCGCAGAAGTCACACACGGCCGTGCAGGCATTGGTGTAGTTGATGTTGCGGTCAATGTTGTAGGTACGGAACGGCTCCGGATGCAGACGCTCGGTCACGCGATTGGCAGCCGCGCCGATCGCTGTCAGATCGTGAGACTGCAGAATCGCCAGACCCTCTTCCGGAGTCAGCCGTTCACCGGCCACAGCTTTATCAAGCAGATACGAGATCTCTGAAGACGAGTTCGACATCGGGGTTCACCAGTTGATGCTGAGTTGCGAGGTCGCAGAACAGGCGCAGACCGTTTTTCTCAGCGGACGTCAGATGGTAGTGTAAGTTGTGTGTCAGGTACCGGCAGGCGACAGACGTGGACAGGCCCAGTCGTGGTGCTTCCTTCTCTGCAATGGAAGGAATCAGTTTCACGCCCATGTCCCGAGCGCGTGCCAGATGTTCGTCAATTCCTGCCGTGCAGACATCCTGGCGGGCGACCCACATGGCAAAGACAAAAGGCAGGCCGGTCCATTCATACCAGAACTCTCCCAGGTCAATCACCTGCACGAAGGATTCCGGGGGAGAATGCATCGCGCGATCCCCGATCAGCAGAACTGCGTCTGCGCTGGTGTCGGCTGTGCAGTGGTTCATGCTGAGCGGTTCGGTTTGCGGAAACACACCGAAATGCTCCGCGAGAATGACTCGGGTTAACGCAGCACTGGTGCGGGATCCCTCATCCAGCGCCAGGCGACGAATCTGACCGGGATGGACCCGGCAATACAGTTTCACGCTCATCACAGGACCACGAGCCGCCACACAGGCGTCCGACACGATTTCGTAACCCGGTCGTCGGAAGTATTCAACCGAAGGAATCAGGGCCACATCGAGGGACCCCTGAGCCAGTTGGTCAGCCAGTCGGCTGGGGAAGTCCAGCGTGATACGCGACTCGGGCACCAGTTGGGCCAGAGTCTGGACGAGCGGCCGCGAATTGAGATAGCTCACCGCGCCGATGCGAAGATCAGTTGTTGGTTGTGGCTGAAAGTAGCCGGAATTCTCGGACATTGACCCCACCGTGGACGGATTGAGAACCAGCATGAGTATAACCCTCGCAACGACTTTCCTCAAATCCACCCACGGTCCCACCACCCAATGAGACGCCGTACCTGCCATTCGTCGCATTTTGGGGGACTTACCCC
>JALQWE010000988.1 GCA_023258825.1 Planctomycetaceae bacterium
GTGAGGGTTGTGGTCGCGTCCCGGCTTGCCTCCGGTCTGAGCGATCGGCAGCCGTCCGAATTCGCCGCACCAGACGACCAGTGTGTCTTCCAGCAATCCATTTGCGGCCATGTCTGACAACAACGCAGCAACGGGTTTGTCGGTTTCGCCGGCAAATTGGCGGTGGTTGCCTTCAATATCGTTGTGCCCGTCCCAGGAACGCTGGTTCTCCATGCCGCCTGAATAGATCTGGACAAAACGCACACCGCGTTCGACAAGGCGACGTGCCGTGAGGCATTGGCGAGCGAAATGGTCACACTGCTCATCACCGATGCCGTACAATTCCTGAATGTGTTTGGGTTCCCGGGCGAGGTCCAGTGCTTCCGGTGCAGCCGATTGCATGCGGTAAGCCAGTTCAAAGCTTTCAATACGAGCCGACAATTCGGTGTCGCCTTCGTGCTGCGATTGATGCAGGGTGTTGAATTGACGGAGCAGATCCAGGCTTTTTCTCTGGGATGTTTCGGTTAATCCCGCCGGGCGATTGAGATTGTCGATCGGGTCGCCCGTGGGCTTCATCCACGTTCCCTGGTAGACTCCCGGCAGATAACCGGCGCTCCAGTTGGCCGCATGCCCTTTGGGAAGTCCTCGGCCCCTCGGATCACTCATGACGACAAAGCCCGGCAGGTTGGCACTTTCACTGCCCAGCCCGTAGGTGACCCAGGAGCCGACACATGGAAATCCCATGCGGGCGAAGCCTGTGTTCATCGCAAACAATGCGGGCGAATGGTTGTTGGATTCTGTGAATCCGGACTGAATCACGGCCATCCGATCGACATGTTCACCCAGGTAGGGAAAAATGTCGGGCACCATTTTTCCGCACTGCCCACGTGGTGTGAACTTGAACGGAGATTGCATCAGATTGCCGACAGCATTCTTGAAGAACCCCGTCGTGTCCTGAAACTGAGGGTCAAACTCCCGAATGGTTTTTCCATTCCATTTTGTCAACTCCGGCCGATAGTTCCAGGTGTCAACCGGACTGGGGCCCCCGTTGATGAAGATCCAGATGACTCGTTTGGCTTTGGGGGGGAAATGAGTCGGTTGCGGGGCCAGCGGGTTGAGCATGCGTGCCCCGGCTGATTCTTCAGCGGTCACCGAATCCAGCAGCCCTTCGTCCTGCAGCAGTCCTGCGAGCCCCAGCAGGCCGAATCCACAACCGGTTTTCTGAAGAATGGCCCGCCTGGAAACTGTGTCGAACTGTGTCATCGTGGATCC
>JALQWE010000989.1 GCA_023258825.1 Planctomycetaceae bacterium
AATCGACCAGGGTACGCAGCAGAGTCGTCTTGCCCTGGCCGTTGTCACCGACAATCGCCGCCCGCTGCTGGTGCTCAATCTCCAGGTCAATTCCGGAAACAACGGCGTGGCCGTCATACCCGATCGACATGTCCATGCAGCGCACACAGGGTCCCTGGCGCGGTTCGACATTCGGCGGTCGAATGTGCACGGTGGGCAGATCGACTTCGATTTCTTCCAGAGTCAGGCGGTCCAGTTGCTTCTGCTTGGAACGTGCCTGACTGGCACCTGTCGGCTTGGCGCGGTTCTTGTCGATGAATCGCTGCAACTGCTTTTGCTTGGCCAGTACCGCAGCGTTTGTGCGTTCGGCCCGGACCTTTTCCGATTCCAGATGGTCCAGATAGGTGCCGATGGTTCCGGAAAACATCGTCAACCGCCCCCGGTTCAGTTCCAGAGTGTGGGTGCAGGTGGATGTCAGGAATTCACGATCGTGGGAAACCACCAGGCAGGCCGCCGGGAAGTGACGCAGGAAATGTTCCAGCAGAATCTGTGTTCTGAGGTCCAGAAAGTTGGTCGGTTCGTCCAGCATCAGCAGGTTGGGGTCATGCAGCAGCAAAGCGGCGAGCTTCACGCGCGTCTGCCAGCCACCGGAAAGTCGCTTCACCGGACCGGTCAGATACTCCCCCTTCAACTCGAATTCCGCAGCCACTTCGCCGCACTTCCAGTCCGGCTGACCACTGTCCCGAATCAGAAAGTCCATCGCGGATTCGTCGGGCAGGAAGGGATCATGCTGGCGGAGATAGCCGATGCGGAGATGAGGGGAACGTGACACCTGGCCACTGTCCAGCTCTTCCTCACCCAGCAGAACGCGCAGCAACGTCGACTTGCCTGCGCCATTGCGACCGACAAAGCCGACCTTGATGTTTTCGTACAGAGTGACGCTGGCATCATCCAGCAGCATCTGGTCGCCGTAACTTTTGACCGCATCGGTCAATTGGATCAGTACTGACATGATTCCGGAGGAAATCGAAAAAGAGGGCCTGGGACGCAACAAACCCCACAGCGGAGCTTTGCCGTGCATCTCAACAACCGCCGTAGAATAGCCTCAAGCCCCCCTGCGGAGCAAAGTCACAAGCGCTGCTTTACCCCCGTTTCCCCGGTTCCGTGAAAGAAATACGGAAATCAGGTCGCCGCGCATTCGGGAGGGCGCGCATCGGGAGGGCGCGGCTCCCGCCAAGCCGCAATCACGTTTTCCCACCAAAAATTC
>JALQWE010000990.1 GCA_023258825.1 Planctomycetaceae bacterium
CGTTTGTCGCCACTGCTGCTCAGGACCATATCCTGCAATCCGACGTACTGCAGCGAGGTGACCTGACGAGTGTAAGTGCTGATCGTACGTGCCTGTTCACCGGTCTCCGCGTTCCAGACTTTGATCGCATTGTCTGCTCCCGCACTGACCAGTGTGGTGCGGTCAGCTTTCCACGAGACATCCATCACGTGATGCGTGTGGCCTTCGAACGCTCGAACGAATTCCCCGGACGCCACATCGAAGACCTTTACAAACTTGTCTGCTGCAGCGGACGCAAGCAGTTTTCCATCGGCAGAGAATTCAATTCCGTACACGGTATCGCTGTGAGCGTCGACAAACTGCCGTGCGAGACTGCCATCGGCGGTATTCCAGAGCGTCAGTTGGCCCGATCGGGATGCCTCACCGCCTCCCGCGGCCAGCAGCGTTCCATCCGGCGAAAATGCCAGTGAAAGCACGCGATCAACAAACACGGATTCACCTCCGTCTTCAGAACCGATTGACCGCAGAAGTGTCCAACCGGGGAACACCGGGCGGGCGACAATTCGGTTGTCGTCTGTCTGCAGGAGGAATTCAGCTCCCGCCGCCTTTGCTGTTTTCACAGGACTGCCGACGGCCGTCCCGGGCAGAACATCCGTTGGGGCTCCGGTGACCGAATTCCAGACTCTGACGTTCCCCGCAGCATCCGCCGTCACGGCAAACCGTCCATCGGCGGTCAAAGCGGCGCTGGTGGATGACGTGGTCGCTGCGGCCGGGGCCTTGCGTTCTTCGACGACAGCGGCGGCGGCCGTGGCTTCAGCCGTTGCGGCCTCGTGCTGAGCTTTCCGATCAGCGACACGTTTCTCTGCACGAGCGATCGCCTGAACGGCGAAATCCACGGATTTTTTGGCGGTATTCAGATCTGAGTCGGCTTTGGTGAGCACATCTTTTGCCGCCGCTTCCGCCTTCTCTGCCTCGGTCACTGCCGTTTTCAGTGCTGCGTCGTCAGCCTTAGCTTCGAGTGCTTTGCGGGCTTCGGCGGTGGCAGCGGCAGCAGCGTCAAATTTTGTTTTGGCATCCGCCTGGACGGGCGTCTGCTTCTCGACATCAGCCCTGGCCTTGGTTTCCGCCTCTTTCTGAGCCACAACCTCTTTTTCTGCCTCGTCGATCTGCCCCTTCAGCACGACCACTCTGGAATCCAGCACGGATTTGTGGAATTCGGCAGCGGTCAGCGACTTACGAGCCGTCAGGTCTACGGTCAA
>JALQWE010000098.1 GCA_023258825.1 Planctomycetaceae bacterium
GAGAGATTGAGGCGGAACTGTTCTGATGATCCGGGAATCTGCAGGATTCTGCCGTTGGTGGGTTTGGCGGACGCCGGAGGGGCTGGCGAAAGGGCAGAATCCCGAAGAATTCTGCTTGTCCGGTATTTTGCGTTGCGGTACGAATCGGGCTCGGTACTGCGGCCGGGCAGTCTGAGATTCTGCGCATGCGGTGTCGAGGGGGTTTGTCCGGCAGCGCGGGGACTTGTGCGTGTTCTTTGTCGGCCGAGGCGAGACACAGGTGCGGGGCCGCAGGGGTCAGGCAGAGGGACGGGATTGGTCGTGGGTGTCAGCGGGCGGAATCAGAGTCCGGGTGTCGGCTGAAGACCAATAAGGCATTTCAGGGCAGTTGTTGTTTCATGATCATGCAGGCGGGAAATGTTCCAGGTCGTCGAGCGTTGCGGCGCAATCTGACGGCAATGAACGCGGACGGTTTTTCGTTCAGTGTCATGGTGGGCATTGCGGAGACATATCTCCCGGCGTTCATGTTGGCGCGTGGATTCGGGGAACTGAATGCCGCGTTGATTGCCACGTTGCCGGTCCTGCTGGGAAGTATGCTGCAGCTGGCGGCACCGGCCGTCCTGCAATGGTTTGGGTGTTACCGTCGGTTTGTGGTGACAGCGGCGCTGGTGCAGTCACTGAGTGTGCTGATGTTGATGGGGCTGGCTCTGAGTGACGGTGCAGTGGCGTGGATGGTTTTCCTGCCGGCGACTCTGTACTGGGCTGCGGGTCTGGCGACGGGCCCGGCGTGGAATCTGTGGGCCGAGAAGCTGGTGCCGAAGCGGATTCGCAGTGGTTTCTTCGCGCGTCGAAGTCGACTGTGTCATGTGGGAGTGTTGCTGGGGCTGGTGAGTGGTGGGCTGGTGTTGCGCTGGTCTGTGGAAACTCCCTGGAACCTGCTGGCATTTTCGCTGTTGTTTGGTGTGGGAGCTGCGGGGCGGTTTGTATCTGCGGCCATGCTGGCGCGTCAGACGCAGGTGCGGATGGCCAATCGGGATGAGCGTGAGGCGGACAGCATTCCGGTACCGCGTGTCTCGTTGCTACTGAGGCTCTGGGCATCACGACGGGGCCTGTTTCGCACGGGCACAGCTGGTCGGCTGGTGCTGTTTTTGATGCTGGTGCAGACGGCGGTGCATATTTCCGGACCGTATTTCAATCCCTTCATGCTGCGGATTCTGAAGTTGTCGTGGGTGGAATACATGGGTCTGTTGTCACTGGGGTTTGTGGGCAAGATGTTGTCACTTCCCTGGGCGGGGCGATTTGCGAATCGTTTTGGATCGGATCGTTTGCTGTGGGTTGGAAGTCTGGGGATTGTGCCGATCAGTGCCCTGTGGTTTCTGTCACAGGAGCTGTGGTTTCTGGGATGCCTGCAGATTCTGAGTGGTCTGGTGTGGGGATGTTATGAGCTGGCGATGTTGCTGCAGTTCTTCCGTCAGATTCCAGTGGAGCGACGGATCGCGGTGCTGACGATTTACAACGTAGGGAACTCGGCGGCCATGGTTCTTGGAACGCTGCTGGGGGCTTTGATCCTGAATCGGTTCAATCGCAGTTTTGATGGGTATCTGCTGGTCTTCGTGGCTTCGGGGTGTTGCCGGGCCGTATCGCTGCTGGCCTTACCGGGACGACGTACGGCTGTTCGTTCGACGGTGCAGGCGGTGCGCACCGCGCAGACTCTGGTGAAAGCTCGAACGCTGCGATTTCAGCCGGCGGAATTGTCCCTTGCAGGACCTCACTGCGGCCCGTCTGCAGTCACTGTGCAGACAGAGAAAGTGGAAAACTGAAGTGTGGCCTGGGGCCGGTGAATTCGATTTATGGGCGTGTCCAGAGTTCCAATGTGATCAGGCGCTGGAAGCCAAGTTGCTGATACAGCAGGACAGCTGGCCGGTTCGATTCATCCACATGCACCGCGAGCGGCGGAGTTTCGAGTGTGCCTGCAGGATTGAGTGTGGACGAGGAAGTGACCTGAGTGTTGATCAGCGAGCGCCTGCCGGATTGAAGTTCTCGGATCAATTGTGAGGCGATTCCCTGGCGACGAAATCCCGGGTGGACCCCGAGGAAGGCGATATGCAGCCCGGATGGCTGAGGTACCTGCTGGCCCGGGGGAGTTGCTTCGTTGAGGATGCTGCAGAGGGCCACTGGGGGGCCATCCGAATTTCGGGCGACGAGCAGTCGGGCGTCCTGCTGGATCCAGTTCTGCAGGAGTTGGTCGGGCGCTGGCGTGGGCAGATGTGTCAGTTCCTGCGAATCGGTGAGGATCTCACGAAGCAGATCGAGCAGTTGCTGGTGAGCGTCTGAGTTCTGCGAGATGTGTGAGGTTGTCAGTTCTGAGATGGCATCATTGGTGAGCGCCTGACTGGTGGCGGCGGCAGCGGTGCAGTGGAATTCTGAGAGACTTGTGGTGTGGTGAAATCCGGCGGTGCGGAGATTGGCTCGGGTGAGTCTGAGATCAGGAGTGTCGTCCGTATTGAGCAGCAGGCAGGTTGTGAGCAGACGGGCCTGCGTGGCATCTGCTTCGGCGAACGAGAGCAGGCGACTGAAGCAGACCGATTGAGCGGCGGGGCTGAGTTCGGGATGGAACGTTGGTTGTGAGAGGATGAGACAGGAGTTATCGCAGCTGACGCAGGCCCATGCGAGAACCGTATTCGGCGAGGTCAGCACCAGGCCGGGGGTGCTGCCGCGCAGGGCTGTTGTCAGAGGCCGACTGGGTGAGTCGGGGGATGGAAGGAATGGCGGAGTTTCCGGAAAGTTCGTCCAGCAGACATTCAGGCTGATGGAAGCTGGGGCAGTTGCGAAGTCGTTGGTTGTCATGGAGTGGGGCCTGCGGGCTCGTGGCGCGGGTTGGTCGGATTCGGGGGAGTTCGGAGATCCTTGCGCAGAGCTTCCAGTTGCAGTTCGAGGGAATCGGTGGATGGCCGGGAAGACGGGGGAAGTGGGTGTGTGGTGGGTTCGGTCGAGGAAGTGAACGGATCTGTGGAACCCGTGAGGGTCTGGAGTGTCCGGAGTGCTTCGGCATAGCGGGCATCAAGGGCTTTGCGGATACGGGTCATGTTGCGAGAGTTGGAAGTTGCGGCCTCCAGTTCCGGGCGGAGGCCGGCGATGAGATCTTCGAATTCGATGGACCGTTGCAGAGCCTGTCTGGCGGAGTCTTCGTGGGCATGGAGGAGTGCCTGTCGGGCTTTGGACTTCCACTCAGAGCTCTGGAGTTCGCAGGAGCTGATTTCCTGTTCGAGGCGTTGCTGCGAGGAGAGGCTGGTTTGCAGATTGCGGGCGCAGGCCTGCAGACCTTCCTGCATCTCCGTGAGGATTTCGCGGAGGGTGGCTTCCGGATCTGCAACCTGGCTGAGGATGTCCGTCAGGTTGCAGGTGATGATATCAGTCAGGCGGCTGAAGTGAGGCATGATGGCATTCCGGTGCAGTGAGAAAGCCGGGCGAATGGGAACACCGGCGTTGAAATGGTCGTTGCGGGCCTTGTGGTGGTGGACAGGTGGGTCGCCGACATTGTGTGGCAGCAGTACGAGTTTCGTTGTAGGGAGAGGCCTTATCCGGAGGATTCGAAATTCACACCGCGGCAGGCCAGCAAAGCGCGGAGTTTTTCCCGGGCCAGTCGCAGGCGTCCCTTGGCGGTCGGGACGGAGGTTGCGGTGGCATCAGCAATTTCTTCGAGGGAAAGAGCATCATAATGCTGTAGCAGAAAGGTGACTCGCTGTTCTTCCGGAAGTTCCTGCAGGAGTTCAAGAACGAGTGATTCAGTTTCGCGATCTGAGGCCGTGGTGCAGGCGGATCGTCCAGCGGACGGAAGTTGTTCGAGGAGGTCGGGAGTATCGAGGTCAGTGTTGAGCTGGGAGGATCGGAGGGCGTGGAGCAGGACATCGTGCGTTCTGCGGCGGCAGTGATCGATCAGCAGATTGGTCGCGATGCGGAACAGAAAACCGCGGAAGAGTCCGCGGGGCAGATAGTCCCAGCTGTTGCGAAACAGTCGCAGCAGGGTTTCCTGAACCAGATCTTCAGACAGTGAGTAATCCCGGGTGTTGCGCAGAAAGAACCGGAACAGCGGTTGTTGCCATGTTTCCACGATTTGTCGAAAAACGGCAGCATCGCCCGCCTGCAGACGCATCATGCGAAGATCGTCTTCTGAATAGGGCTGATTCACGGTGTGGTTCGCGGTGATGTCGGGGGCGAGATAGCGTGCCAAACGAGAATTGTGCTGTTAAACACATGAGCCGGCAACTGATTCTCAGATGCAGGACGTTGAAGGTGGAATTGGAAGATGTCGCTGCATGCCAAACTGTGCTGAAATGGAGACAACTCGTTACGACCGTCAAAGGTCTCATTTTGAAATTGGGGAGGTGTCGCTTTGGGGTAAATTGCTGAGGATTTCCGGATTCTGCCTGTTACTTTTGTGTTTGGTGGACGTGAGAATGTGCGGAATGTTTCCGTCAGGCAACCCCGACGGACCGTAGTGGATGATTTCCTTGTCGCGGTGCGCCTGTTGCGGCGATAGGCACTGACTGAGAGAGTATCCTGTGCGAGACCGTGTTTCCAGAGGTTTGGATGTGCTGGCGAAAGGGCTGCGACAATATGTTGCAGACCAAACGCCTATGCACATGCTTCTGGACGCAGAGGCCACTCGTGGCAGCGTAACCAACTGGGATGCTTTGTCACTGCTGGTGTTCATGTGGGATCGCTGGAACGACGTTTTTCGCCATGATCTGACGTTCGTTGAGCGTAGCCTCGTGAGTGAGCTGCGTGAATACCGGAATCGGTGGGCTCATCAGCAGGAATTCACCGAGCCGGACACCTACCGGATCATGGACAACATCGAGCGTCTGCTGGTTGCGGTGAAGAGTGACGAGGTGGATTCGATTCGGCGTCTGCGTCGGGAATCCCTGCGGCGGTTGTGGAGTGCTGAGATTGGCTCGGATCCGGGTGGTGAGTTTCTTCGGAAGCTCTGGCCATACCTGATGTGCGGAGCCAGCGGGTTAGCGTTGGGGGCGGCGATTGTTGCCTTCGGTCCTTCGCCGTGGTCGTGGATGCTGGCTGTGCTGGTATTTCTGGCGATGATGAGGATTGCGTGGTGGCAGACGGTACGTGAAGCGTTGCACCGTCATGGACCGCACGAGTGTTCTCAGTGTGGTTGTATCATCTACACCGAACGTTGTCCCTACTGCCGACCGGCGTTGAATACGCAGCCGCGGGAAGTGCGGGAGAAGGGCGTCCGCCGGCCGGCCGAGTTGGGCCATGGTTTGGGATCACCGGCGCCTGACCGGGATCTGCGCAGCCGACCTGTCTGAGTGCTGCTGATCGGGCGATTTCGATGTGGTCAGAGCGGCTGTCATGCCGATGGAGAGCGGGGTGATGGCGACAGCGAACGGCTGATCTGCCAGAATGCAGACATCCGCGACGACCGTATGACCCCTGTAACAGCAATGCCATGAACTTTCCTGCTGAACTGCTGAGTCAGAGCATTATTCTTGCCGGCCCGACGGCATCGGGGAAATCTGCCCTGGCTATGTTGCTGGCGGAGCGGCTGGGTGGGGAAATCGTGGCGCTGGATTCGATGACCGTCTATCGGGGGATGGACATCGGCACGGCGAAGCCGACGCGGGAGGATTGTGAACGCGTGCCGCACCACATGCTGGACGTGGTTGATCCGGACGAAGAGTTTTCGGTGACGGAGTATCTCCGGCAGTCAGCCGTGGCAATCGAGGGAATACTCGGGCGAGGCCGTGTTCCGCTGATCGTGGGGGGCACGGGGTTGTACCTGCGAGCGATGTTGCGGGGGATGACAGCCGGTCCGGAAGCGGACTGGGAGCTGCGTCGGTTGTGGGAGCAGCGTGCTCGGGAGCATGGACCGGAGTGGCTGCATGCAACGTTGCGGGAGATGGATCCGGCAGCAGCGGCGCGGCTGCATCCGAACGACATGCGGCGAATTATTCGAGCGATCGAGGTCTTTGAACTGACGGGGCGACCGATTTCAGCAGGACAGCAGCATGGGGTTCGAGCCGGGGGCATGGTTGCACGACTCGCGGTGTGGCTGGATCCGGAGCGAGACTGGCTACGGGAGCGGATTGGCCAGCGTGTGGATGCGATGATGCAGCTGGGCTGGCTGGACGAGACACGGAAACTGTTTGAGCGGATTCCGGGACCTGGGAGAACGGCGGCGCAGGCGCTGGGTTATCGGGAGTTGGCTGGACATCTGCGGGGCGAGACGACTCTGGAGGCTGCGGTCGCGCAGATTCGGACGTTGACCTGCCAGTTTGCGAAGCGGCAGTACACGTGGTTTCGAAGTCTCGGGGAGTGTGTGGGAATCCGTGTGGCTGGTGAGGAATGTGTGGAGGCATTGGCCGCGCGGGTGCTGTCGATTCCACAAACCAGAACAGGAGGGCGCGGCTCCCGCCAAGCCGCAAATCCGGAGTCGGGAGTGAATGAGCGAGGGTTGTGAGGGAGAATTGAGGGACAATTGCGGGGCGAGTGCACGTTGATTACGATCTGACTCATGGCAGCAATCGAAGTTCAGGATCTATGTCGGCAGTACCGGGTTTACCGCAAGCAGGAGGGCGTGTGGGCCTCTGTGCGCGGTCTTTTTCGTCGTGAATACGAAACTGTCAGTGCGGTGCGTCATGTGAGTTTCCGGATTGACGCCGGGGAGATGGTGGCGTTTCTGGGCCCGAATGGTGCCGGAAAAACGACGACTCTGAAATTGTTGTCGGGACTGGTCGTGCCGACCTCCGGCACGGCGACGGTGCTGGGCCATGTGCCGTGGGAGCGGGAGGATGCCTATCGGCGGCGTTTTTCGCTGGTGACGGGTCAGAAAGAGCAGTTGTGGTGGGACCTGCCGGCGCAGGAGTCCTTTCGGCTGCATCGGGAGATTTACCGGATTCCGGCTGAGGAGTATCAGCGTCGGCTGGACGAGTTGACGGAGTTGCTGGATGTTCGGCGCCTGATGATGCGCCCGGTGCGTGAGTTGTCACTGGGCGAGCGCATGCGGATGGAATTGATTGCCGCGTTGCTGCACCGTCCGGAAGTGCTGTTTCTGGACGAACCCACGATTGGGCTGGACGTTGTCAGTCAGCGGCGTGTTCAGGAGTTTCTGCGGTATTATCAGCGTGAGCAGAAGATTACGGTGATTCTGACGAGTCACTACATGAAGGATGTGGAAGCGCTGTGTGAGCGGGCGATCGTGATCAACAAGGGGATTGTGATTCACGATGGGCCGCTGGCGGCGATTATTGACAGATTCAGTCGTCACAAGATTATTGAGCTGCAGTTTTCCGGCAATCCGGTCCCGACGGATCTTTCGCGTTATGGCGAGATTCTGGAGACGCGATTTCCGAGGGTTAGGCTGCAGGTCGAGAAGCAGCGGGTTTCGGAGTGCCTGGCCAGCATCCTCGCGGCGCATTCGGTGGATGACATCAGTGTGCTGGAACGACCTCTGGAGGACGTGATCGCGGAGTTATTCTCCCTGAGTGGGGACTCTGAAAGTGGTCCGGCCGGAGCGGTGTCATGAGTGGGACTGAGTTGACGCTGACCGAAGAGATTTTTGCTCGTGTGCGGCTGAAATGGCTGATCCTGAGGACGGCTATTGAAGAGCGACTTGTGTATCGGGGCGACTTTGCCTTTTCGACTCTGGTCAGATTCCTGCCGATTGTGACTCAGATATTTCTCTGGAGTGCCATTTTTCAGCATGACGAAGCGCGTCGTCTGAGGGGTTACAATTTCGGGGAAATGGTGTCGTACTATCTGCTGGTCATGCTGGCGCGAGCCTTTTCCAGCATGCCCGGACTGTCGACCGGGATTGCCGGTTCGATCGCGGATGGTTCGGTCCGCAAGTATCTGATTCAGCCGGTGGACATGCTGGACCATTTGTTCTGGCATCGGGTGGCGCACAAGCTGGTGTATTACGCGGTCGCGGTGGGGCCGTTCACGTTGCTGTTCTGGCTGTGTCGGGACTATTTTCCGGGGTGGCCGGAGTGGCCAGTGACGGCAGCCTTTGTCTGTTCGTTGCTGATGAGTTTTGCGATCGGTTTTCTGATCGAGGCGTGGATTGGCCTTGTGGCATTCTGGTTTCTGGAGGTGAGCTCACTGATCTTCATCTACATGATGCTGAGCTATTTTCTGTCCGGGCACATGATCCCTCTGGAATTGCTGTCGTCCTGGATTCCCTTTGTGGATTATCTGCCCTTTCGCTACCTCGCGTATACTCCGGCGGCCATCATGCTGGGCAAAGTTGCGATAGCGGATTTGCCTCGAGAGCTGCTGATTCAGCTGACGTGGATTGTGGGTCTGTGGATGTTGAACCGGTGGACATTTTCCCGGGGAGTGCGCCGTTACAGTTCGTACGGTGGATAGCGGCGTTCAGTGGTTTGCGGCTTGGCAGGAGCCGCGCCCTCCGAAATGAGTGGCGTGCTGAATGCGCGGCCGAGGCAGGGGCCTTGTCACTCTCGGGTTCCTGAACCCGTTTCTGAACGCCAGCCTTATGGCCTGTCGAAGGTGATCACTGGGGCTTCGACAGCGGTTGTGTCACGGATCTGCAGAGGTTGGACGCTGGTCGCCAGTTTGCCGGTCAGGTGGGGGGCTGAGTCGAACCAGGCTTCGATGGCATCGCGGACGGAATCGCTGAGGGGGATGTCAGGATTTCTGAGTTGATGTTTGGAGATGGCGATCAACTGCAGACTGGGTTCATCGGGTGTTGGGAGCGAGTAGTTGCCGGAGGCATCCGCGGTGGTGAACGAGACGTGCAGGACGGCCAGTGCGGCGGCGAGTGCTTTGTGGGCTGTGCTGTCCGGAGTTTCGCGCAGTGGGCGGGGGTCCAGCTTGAGCGTTGACGAATTCCGTTGTGGAACGAGGATCAGCAGAGCGCCGGCGTCCGGGCGTGGTTCTCCCGATGAATCCCGGAAGTAGATTTTTCCTGTGAGCGCCGGACGTGGTGATTGCTCGGCGGCCGGAGAAGGACTGGGGGCTGTTGAGTTCTCGGGACGTGTGACTGGTGACTGGTCGGACGTGTTTTCGGGTGGGGAGACTGTTGATCGGAGTGCGTAGCCGGCCGCAAAGGTCGTGCAGGCAAGCAGCAGGCGGCCGAGAATACTTGTCAGACGGCGGTCAGGTGCTGAACCGCGTGGCTGGTTGCCGACGTGTGTGGACGGTTTAGCCGGAGGAGCGATTTCGGCGAGAGCAGACAGGGATGAATCAACAGCCGCATTTGGAATTTCTGCTGTTGCCGGCGAGAGCTGATTGGGGGCGGGTTGAGCGTCAGAATCCGATTCCGGAGTGGCGAGGATGAGCGGCTGCAGGGACTGGTCTGCGTCGACAGGAACGGGGCTGACGGGCAGTTGTGCGAGCAGTTCCAGAGCCGTGGGCTGAACGATTGCGGAAGATGAATCCGGTGGAGAGGTCGTGTCAGTGCGTCTGGCAGCGCGGATGGTCGGTTGTGGTGCCGGAATAGCCGCTGGCGCAGGCCCACGTGGGGTGAGTTTGGGAGTGGACGAAGAGGCGGCGAGGATTTCCAGCGCATTGCGAAGAGCGGGATCGGCTTCTGGCGTATCCGGGTTGGTTTCCGGAGTGTTGCCGTCTTCGTGAGGGACACGGAGGGAACGGCCGCAGGCAGGGCAATCCACCGCAGAGCCGGCTCGGGAACGGGAAATTCCGAGCAGTTGGCGACAATACCTGCAGCGGAACTGAATCGGCATAGGGCACCGTGGTCGAAAGGTGGAAAAGGTGTGCGAAGAATCCTAGCAGAATCAGAAGGGAATGTCCTTGACTCCGGAGAGAATTGGCCACCGCACGTGATCGCGGAGTGACGACTTTGAAGGCCTGGTGAATTGCTGTTGTTGCCGGGGCTCTGCGAGAATTCTGTGCAGGATCAGGCAAACAGGAACGAGGCTGGTGATGTTTCGTCCGGACAGTTTGGATGGAGCACTCTGTTGAGGGGCGGTCGGGAGATGACGGCGGAAGAGTTGCAGTGGATCGCGCGGGTTTGGGGGGTACACATGCACAGAGCAGTGCGTG
>JALQWE010000991.1 GCA_023258825.1 Planctomycetaceae bacterium
GGGATTGCGTCTCGCCTGTTGCCGGATTGGTTTGCGATGGATTCACATCACCAATCAGTGTTTGATCCATGGCGTGTGAACGATTCTTGTCTGCAGTCATGACACAGGATCCTGATACACGATAGTCCCTGAATGGTCCGAAATTCTGCTCGAATTATCTGGAGGAATTGTGTCCGTCTGTCACAGTCCTTCCGGCACGCTGAAGTTGCCGACGTCGATAGATCAGCATCGCAACCGCCAGTACGACAGTCACTGTCGCTCCGGGTTCCGGGACGGAGGACAGCATCGTGAGCGTCCCGGATTGTGAAGCCGCCGTATCAATCGTGATGGGCTGGATATTGTCATCCAGAATCTGAAACCCGGCCCCGCCGAAGATGGCCGCAATGGTGAATTGATCTGCTGCGGCATCGGCTGCGGTTACTCCTGAAGGTAATTCATGCAGCACATGCAGTCGCGCCAGCAGGGCGCCAGCGGATGCAGCGGTGAGCGAAACATTCGCCAAACCCAGATCCGACCCCGTCACACTCAGACCTGAGGGCGTTAGCAGCAACCCCCCTGTGTTCCCCAGCAGATAGTCCGGGTCATCCACGTAACTTGTGTCCGGAGACGGCTTGAATGTTAACGTGCCCTTATTGGTCAACGGACCGTCAATTTCGAATTCAAAATCAAAACCGCTGATCAGGACGTCTGTATCGGTGGTCAGCCAGACGTCAACAAAGCCCTCGCCGCCGGCAGCAATCGCGGAATTCCGGACCTCAATGATGATATCCGCTGACAGCGAGGCGGGTAGGCCGCAAAACACCGCTAACCCCAATAATATTTTGTAAGTCATCACTTATTTCCTCTCTTCCTGCGATTGATTGCTGACTGCCTGGCAGGATCGGCGTTCGTCATTTGGCCTGTTATCAATAAGTTCTCGTGTAGTCACTAGTCGTCCAGCCATCCCAGCAGCCAGTCGCGCAGTTTTCGGCCTACGTTGCGGGCTGCGTACAGACGGTCGGATGTCGTGACCCGTTCGTCGCCGTCGAGGTCTCCGTTCAGATTGCTGCCCCGCTGTCCCAGCTGGGATGTCACAAGTGCGGTATCAGCGGCATTCACAATGCCGTTTCCGTCCGCATCGCCAAAGAGCCGGAAGAATTCAAAGTGTGCGTCGTTCCAGTTTCCATCTGCATTGGTGTCGACGCTGATTCTGTAAAATCCATCCCCCGCGACTGTTGTTCGACTCCCTCCCAATCCA
>JALQWE010000992.1 GCA_023258825.1 Planctomycetaceae bacterium
TCACTGGTCCCAGTGCCAGACGGTGATTCTGGCAGGAGGCGGAATTCGTCGAGGTGTGGTGGTGGGGGCCAGTGATGAGACGGCCAGCTATCCAGTCACGCAACCGTATGGGATTCAGGATCTGCTGCGAACGATTTTCCATCTGCTGGGTGTGGATGCTGACAAAGTGTATCACACACCAACCGGGCGTCCGGTTCCGATTGTGAATGGTGGGCATCGGATTGAGGAAGTGCTGGCCTGAGTTCCAGCAACGTTATCAAATCGAGTGTCACCATGCACTGCGTCGTGGTCTGGCAGATCGCTGCATGGCCTCAGCAGCACAAACGGAGCTGTGTCCTGCACAGCTCCCTGTGTTCGGTGCCTTCCCCGCGGCTGGGATGTGGCGATGGCAAACTAATCGAGAGGGATTTCGATTGGATGATCTGCCGGGTTGCGGATCCGCGAAGTGGACTTATTCCCGGAAGACTTGCGGGGGAGTTTGCTGCCGACGGATGGCACAGGTTCTTCGGTTGAGAGTCGGTCGTTGCCGACCGCTCCCCTGGAAGAAGGTTTGCCGATGAAGTGCAATTCGCCGCCGTCACCGGGAAGTTCTTCCACGGAGCTGGACGTGGGTGTTGGGTTCAGGGCGGTTGGCAACTGCAATTCATCCTCGTCGTCGGATTCGAGCGGTTGTTCCGTGGCGACAGGTGTTGCTTTCGGAGTGCTGGACGGCAATTTCCTGTCAGCAGTCGACTTCCCTTTGGGAACGGCGGCTGGAGCATCATTCGTGATGTCAACGCCGGATTTTAGTGCCGACGTTTTTGTCTGACTGGACGGCAGGGAGAGGTTACCGCGTGGTCGGGTTTCTGTTTTCCGACCGACAGCATGTACCACGGCCCCGGCCGTTTGCGGTTCCTGTTCCGACTCCGAGTATTCGACGGTCTGAATTTCGCCGCCTGGCCGGGAGAGGAATTGAGCGGCGATGTTTTCCCGCAGGGTCTTTCGCAGTTCGACGGTGGTCCCGGTGGTGTTTGCGAGCGTGATCTCATCGATCACCCACGAGGTATGCTCGCGGATCAGTCGAACGGTGGTCGTGGTTTTTGTGTGTCCGAGTTCAACGATCATGACCTGTGGGGTTTCTTTAGCGCGGAGCACAGATTGCCTCAACTGTTCGGGCACGGAGTGAAACGCGTCCGGGAGTTCACTGACATTGCTCCAGACCAGGCGATTGAAGTCCTGCGAAGTCATTT
>JALQWE010000993.1 GCA_023258825.1 Planctomycetaceae bacterium
TGACTGCCGGGGGCCACCCCAGACATGGATGGGGCGGGACAAACGCGCCGTGACGAATCCTTCAAGGTTTGCGGCTCAGGTGGAACTTCGCCCTCCCGCTGGTGGCGATTGACGGCGGAAATCGCAACAGGGGGATGATCTACTTTTCCGATTTACGGTCAGTTGTCCGCGTTGCTTTGCGATTAGGTCACGGTGGTGGGTGGCACGGTGGTGAGTGGCACCGGCAGCTAGCGCTTTGCCGCTCACGGGATGTGGGTGGATGCTATTTGGGGGGGGATGTCTGGAGGATTTCGGTGGAAATCCGACGGCAGAGGTCGTTGGCGGCGTGCTGGATGCCCGGATCGGAGATTGGGGTGCGGGCGTGCAGGCTGAGGGCGTCGTTGGCTAATGAGACGGCGTCCCCGTGGCGGCCGGCTTGTTGCAGTTGTGCCGCGAGGGCGTGGGCTGTGACGAGGAAATTCGGGAGGTCCCGGGGATCGCGGAACGGGCTTTCCAGCAGTTGCCGCAGTGTGTCCAGAATCTGCCGGCTGGCTTGTTCGTACTGTTGCGGCTGATTGCCTTGTCGGTAGTCCTCGCTGGCGTTCATCAGCATGCCGCAGCGGTAGCGGAGCACTTCGGGAATCGCGGGATGCCCGTCGGGAAGCGAGTCGCGCTTTCGCTGGAGAATTCCCGCAATGTCGGTCCATGTTTGTGCGGCTGCTGCGGGTTGCCCGGTTCGACGATGTCTCTGAGCGATAATGACGTGCAGGCCGATGCTGACGTCCGTCAGATTCGACGCCTGTTTCTGCTCGGCCGTTAAAGCGTCGAGGGACTGTGTGAGTCGCTGAATCTCCGCGTCGGTGACGGCCTGTGGATCCACCTCGTTTTTAAGCCAGAGAAAGCGCTGGGCTTCATCAATGTGTTCGATGGGAATCAGTGGGTCGGGGCAGAAGTACGTCATGTAATCCTGATAAAGCTGCAGCACGTTGGTGTAGAGACTGCGCCGATAGTCTCGCGAAACCGGATCGCCGAGGGGATTCTGGGGATTCAGCTGGACGACCAGTGTGTTGATCATGGAGACGGCGGAGTTCAGGTGGTATTCGACCAGTCGTGCGCGGTCGGCTGCCTGGCGTGCACTGGCGATGGCGCGGTCTTCGGCGACCTGGGTCTGTTTCAGCAGTCGCGTCTGGGTGAAGCCGAAATAGATGGATTCGGCGAGGATGCCGACAAGGCT
>JALQWE010000994.1 GCA_023258825.1 Planctomycetaceae bacterium
GTTTCCCTCTCGACAATGAAGCTTATCCCCCACTGTCTCACTGCTACGTTCTCACTTACCGGCATTCGGAGTTTGGCTGACGTTGGTAAACTTGTAGGTCCCCTCGGCCATCCAGTAGCTCTACCTCCAGTAAGAAACACGTAACGCTGCACCTAAATGCATTTCGGAGAGAACCAGCTATCACGAAGTTTGATTGGCCTTTCACCCCTAACCACAGTTCATCCCCACAATTTTCAACTTATGTGGGTTCGGTCCTCCACGCGGTCTTACCCGCGCTTCAACCTGGTCATGGCGAGATCACCTCGCTTCGGGTTTAGATGATGCAACTTATTCGCCCTATTCAGACTCGCTTTCGCTACGGCTTCCCCTCGACGGGTTAACCTTGCCACATCACACTAACTCGTAGACTCATTCTTCAAAAGGCACGCTGTCACTACTCAAGGCAGCTCCAACGGCTTGTATGCAAACGGTTTCAGATTCTATTTCACTCCCCTTGCGGGGTTCTTTTCACCTTTCCCTCACGGTACTGGTTCACTATCGGTCAGTAAGGAGTATTTAGCCTTGGAGGATGGTCCCCCCATATTCAAACAGCGTTCCACGTGCGCCGTCTTACTCGATTTCACAATAGGTCATTTTCGTGTACGGGGCTATCACCCTGTATCGCCGGACTTTCCATGCCGTTCCACTAATGAGTCTATTGCTTAAGGGCTAATCCCCGTTCGCTCGCCGCTACTAAGGGAATCTCGGTTGATTTCTTTTCCTGTGGGTACTTAGATGTTTCAGTTCCCCACGTTCGCCTCAAGTCACTATGTATTCATGACAAGATAGCCATCTTATGATGGCTGGGTTTCCCCATTCGGAAATCTGCGGATCAAAGCTAATTTGCAAGCTCCCCGCAGCTTATCGCATGCTACAACGTCCTTCATCGCCTCTTACTGCCAAGGCATCCACCGTGTGCGCTTATTCACTTGACCATATAACCCCAATAAGTCTTTAAGAAAGTACTTAGCGGTGTTATGTATATGATAAAATGACTTAAACTATATTTTTCTGCTTGAGAAAACGCACTATAGTTAAGTAGAAGAGAAACGTTTTAAACTAAACGAAACTGTCTAAATAAAGATAGTAAGTTTTACAGATTTTCCATATTGTTAAAGAGCTATTAGCAAACAATTGCTAATGCAATAAAGCCTCTGAATTTCGGAGAGTTT
>JALQWE010000995.1 GCA_023258825.1 Planctomycetaceae bacterium
AATCCTCCCCCGTTTCGCCCTCAGTTTTCAGCGTTTTCGACTTTTTCAGGGATTCCATTCACTTCGTTTCCCAGTTTTGAAACAATAGTCGATATTCTTGTCTTTTTCTGCCGGCGGCCTGACGCTACCGGCCTCACACTGGCCAACACCGGCGACACTCTGCAACTCGCACACATGCCCGCTCATACTACACGCCGCCGCGAATTTTTTCTTCAGGGCACAGCCACTTCGGTCTGTTCCGGAAGCAATGGCTGATACCGGTAATACACTTCCAGCGTCAGTGTTGCGAGGCTGGTGATCAGCAGACGCCCGCCGCTGATGCTGTAGTCCGAACGGTCGCGGGGAGCCCAGCTGCCCTGAGCATCCCCGGTTTGCTCCTGCCATGCCACAAGGTCGTCCCGCAGTCGCCCGTTCCAGCGTTCCCATTCCTGACCGCCCCAATTCCGCATCACCTGAGTGGCAAAGTAGCAGTAGTAAAGATTGTCATACGGACCACGCTTGTCCAGCAGCGCGACACCGGCACGCAGATCTCCGTCTTCACGCCCCCATCCCAGATACATCCGACTCAGCAAAGCCATCGAAGTGACGGAGGCTTCGTAGGCCTTCTTCGTGGCTTCATAGCCATAACGCCCTTCCCGATCGATAGCGACACCGTCAAGGTAGTTGCTGACACCCTTCCAGGTGGTTTCCGGGATCCGGATGCCGGCTTTCTCTGCCGCTTTCAGGGCCATCACCTGAATAGCGGTGCAGGACGTTGATCCCGGTTGTCCCGGTGTGTACCGCCAGCCACCTCCGCGAGGATCCTGCGAATTCAGCAGGAACAGCACAGCAGCCTCCGCCGGGGCTTTGAGCGCGCGGTCTCTGGTCATGCCATAGGCTTCACACAGCACCAGTGTTGCGGCACCCTGCACATAGTATGCGTAGTTGGGTTCCACATCGTCATCACGCTTATTCAACACCCCCCGCAGATCATAGCCGGCCGGGACGCTGACGCCGATCTGTGTCAGAAACCGCAGACCAGCTTCAATCTGTCGGCGATAGGGGCCCGCCTTGTGCGTATGCCCTGCGGCCAGAAACGGCATCAGGGCGTAGGCTGTTCCGCCAATCGGATTCATGATTCGGCCCGGGCTGGTGCAGGGGCCCACGTCCACGAAATCCCAGCTGCCGTCCGCTCGCTGTCGGCGAGCCAGCCA
>JALQWE010000996.1:0-934 GCA_023258825.1 Planctomycetaceae bacterium
CAAGCGAGCGGTCCGGCTTGTCGGAAGGCTGCCACGGACAGCCGGCAGGCACGTCCTTCTGTCACCGCCTGCATCTCCTGTTTCACCCCGACTGCCCCTGCCGTGCCTATGACCCATGGGCTTTCTGCGGAACAATGACCTTCGAAGAATCCCAGGCGGCCGGGAGATTCGGTCAGCCATGGTCGGTCCCGACTCCGGAACCCACGTTTGCACCGGATCTGTTTCAGCCACGGCCCGCTCCGGTCGTCCCGGAGTCAGGGGCTGGTGGCCGTCGCCCCGATGTGCCTGAAGTTCCGCCGATTCCTGACCAGGAACCAGCGCCGGAAATGCAGCCCGACGAAAGTCTGTTCCCGGAACCGATGCCCGAAACAGGTGAGACTACGAATCCTGATGTGATTGTCCCGAAACAACCTGCGGGAGGTGATGAGCAGAACGCTGCTCCGGGGGATCAGACACCTGCCATTCCGGAACCGACTCCGCCCAAAGAGGGTGAGTTCGTGGAACCGCCACCTTGGTTCAGAAAGAAGAAACAACCAGCCGACTCCAGCCGAACATCGACTGAGTCAGAGGATGTGCCGACCGACAGCACGACACCGGGCCCGGCAAAGCCCGCAGTACCGAATGCTTCATCGGAACTGGAAAGTCTGGATCTTCCAGAGGAACAGGAGCCGCAGAAGGCTCCGCCGAAAAGACCGACTCCGATTGGCCCAACAGCTCTGCCAACTCCTCTACGGCAGGCTCCCCGACCGGGAGTCGCTCGCTATCCGTCACTGTGAATCTGAAAGCAGAACGATCAGTCCTGAGTCCGCCGTTGATGCCCCAGCGGCCAGCACAAGCCAGCATGCGATCCCAGTGTGAGTTGTGCGGGACTTTCAACGGCCGGATGCGGCTTTGTTTTTCTCACGCGGCGGACGGAAGTAGCGTTTGGATTCGT
>JALQWE010000996.1:944-1175 GCA_023258825.1 Planctomycetaceae bacterium
TCAAGTGACTTCAGAGCCACTTTCACGACGCGGGCGGGGGTCTGAGAACTGTGTTTTTCCAGCCATCCCGGCGCGCCAGCGTGGTCAAAGAAATCCGTTCGTGTTACTCCGGGACAAAGAGCCATTACGGTAACACCGCGACTGCGTGCCTCAGCCCACAACGCTTCACTGAAATGCAGAATGAAAGACTTGCTGGCAGCATAAGCCCCCATAAATGCCACCGGCTGAAAG
>JALQWE010000997.1 GCA_023258825.1 Planctomycetaceae bacterium
CCGCAAACAACACTCCCGTGGCCGACTGTGTGTTGCGATACCGCAGAATTCGGTGCACAACCAACGCCGTTGCCGCCGGGACCAGGATTCCGCCACACAGCCTGAGCCCCAGCCACATTCCACGCACCATGTCCGCCGATTCCCAGCCTGCGGCGTACCAGCTGAGCCCCGTGGCCACACATCGCAACAGTGCGGCAAGTCCCAGCACGGGACAAAACCACTTCAACGGACGCAGCGACATCGTCGGCGTTGTCAGGTACCAATGCCCCAGCAGCATCCCCGTCAGGGTCGCTCCCAGAACAGCCGCCGACGACAGGTCAGCAAGCACCTGATGCCAGACCGGGACACTCCGCAGCACCTGAGTCGACTGGAACACCAACGCCCCCAGACTCAAGCCCCCCAGCAGCCAGATGCAGATTGTCCCCGGTCGACGTCGCCCCAGTTTCCACAGAATGTGTCCGGGATAGGCGGTGACCGCTGCGGCAAAGGCCAGTTTTTGTAACCACCCCGCCGCCCACGTCGCACGCTGGAATTCCTGACCACTGGCAGAGGCCCCCACCATCTCCTGAACCGAACGCGGTGCTCGCGAACTGAAGGAATCCGGTTGAAACAACAGCACCAGCAGGACACTCAATCCCAGCGCCACCAGCATCTGAATCCGAAAAAAGCCGTCAGCCACTTCGCGACGCGGCATCGTCAGCCACATCAGAGTGATCCCGGCGAGAAGTTTCAGAACGAACAGAGCAATCATGTCGCCTACTTACCGTTTATCAGTGCCATGGCCTCTGCACGGCTTCCCAGATTGTTCCGCAACTGCCCCCGCACCGCACTGGTCACCGTCAGGGCCCCCGGCTTCTTCACACCGCGAATCGTCATGCAGGTGTGCTCCGCTTCAATCACCACGATCACACCCAGCGCTGATAACTCGTCTTCGATCAGGTCTGCAATCGTGTGCGTCATGCGCTCCTGAACCTGCGGCCGTCGCGCCACTTCGTCCACCACACGCGCCAGTTTGCTGAGCCCGGTGACTTTGCCCCGGGGAATGTAGCCAATATGAGCCTTCCCCATAAACGGCAGCAGATGATGCTCGCACATGCTATTGAAGGAAATGTCTCGCACCAGCACCAGCTCGTCATACTGCTCTTCAAAA
>JALQWE010000998.1 GCA_023258825.1 Planctomycetaceae bacterium
GTCCACACTGCCGAACAATCATCGAAGCCAGAAGGGTCTGGTCGAGCTGGTCGGGGAATTATTTGCACCGCACTTTGACGAAGATCCGCGCCAGCAACCGCAGAAACCTGCCTTGGCAAGAGGAGTTGAACGGTGGCTCTTTAGTTCCACGAATAATCAGCATGACGCGTTGTCCCTTGGGTGTGGCCTCGCTCAGTTGCACAAGGAGGGGATCCGCTTTGGAGACATCGCAGTTTTGGAACGTGGCAACGCCCAGTTGAATGCACTGGCAAATGCGTTGGATGAACTCGGCATTCCGTACCTGATTGAGAGTCCGGGGTTATTCTCAACGAGGGAAGGCGAACTACTGCTTGCCGGGCTTCGGTTAGTGGCCAATCGGAATGATTCACTTGCAGCGGCAACGATTCTCCATCTTTCCACCGATCCGAACGAATCAACTCCGCAATGGCTCCCGGATCGTTTGCAGTCACTGTCTGACTCACAGATCGATCCGGAGACCGGTACACCGGTCTTTCAGATGCCGTGGGAAGGGCACGAACTCCTGCTTCCACTCGAAGCGATTGACTTCCGCTGCCTGGCTCCCTCACTGGTTGTCCAGCAAGTGATCGAGTCACTGAATTTGCCGAAGCGAGTGCATGCGTGGGGAGACTCAATCCGACGATGTTCGAACCTTGACTCAGCGACTCGCCATGCGCGCGACTACGAGGACGCGGCCATTTCCGGAAGCGGCAGCGCCACGCTTGCCGGGCTGATTCTCTACTTTGAACAACTCGCCGCCGACAATGCTGACCTGAGGTATACGTCGCAGGGACACGATGCGGTAACTTTGCTGACCTATCATGCAGCGAAAGGGCTTGAATGGCCTGTTGTCGTTCTGAGCGGATTGAATTCTGACCGTGATCCAAATATGTGGAAACCGGTTGTGCGCAGTCCATCGTTCGAAGACGATCCGCTGTCGAATCGAGAAATTCGGCACTGGATCTGGCCGTTTGGAATGTCTGACGGCCCATTTGCAAAAATCAAGAGCGGCAGCGGTCTTGAACTTGATGCTCTGACGTCACCCGAAGGACAGGAACAGGTGGTTCGTGAGCGGGAAGAAAACCTGCGACTGCTC
>JALQWE010000999.1 GCA_023258825.1 Planctomycetaceae bacterium
TTCGACTATGTCGATCAGGGAAACTCGCAGGATGTCTATACCGCTGCCGGTGATGATTCCCAATCGATTCAGGCATTCCATCGCAGTCAGGGGCAGCAGCATTACCCCGCCGCCGGAATCGTAAAAACACCGCTGCAGGTGGGCCAGGAAGTCACCGTGGAAGCGATCGTTCGGGAACAGCAGCTGACACTGCTGCTGAACGGTCAGCAGAAACTGGCATACACCATGCCACTGGCCCGTCGCGACGGACAATTGGCACTGTGGGTGCATCAGGGCAGCGCCGAATTCCTTGAAGTCCAGGTGCGACCGCTGATCTCTTCGCTTGAAGAGCTGCGGGCCGCAGCCAGTCAGGCGGCCGTGGCCGCGAGGGTTGCTGCAGCCGAAGTCACAGCAGCACAGGCCGCCCGCGAATCACTGGCCTGCCGCATTGCAGCTGAACAGGCTCGCTGCGGAATCACCCCCGGCTCGCAGTCACAGCAATTGGCCACTGCAGCCGCTCGCGCCGAAAAACAAGCCGGCATCGCCCGCTCACGCGTGGACCTGGCCGCGGCGACAGACCCGGAAAAAATCCGAGAACTGGAATCAGCCATCGCCAGGCTGCAGCAGGAAGCGGCTGGCGGCGGCCAGCAGTATTCCCCGCTGGGCCCCACCTTTCCGCAAACTTCGACCGGCCGCAGACTGGCCCTCGCTCAGTGGATCACCAGCCCCGACAACCCCAGAACGGCCCGGATTGCGGTCAATCACATCTGGCTCCGACACTTTGGTGAAGCGCTCGTACCCACAGTCTCCAACTTCGGCATGAACGGAGCCCGCCCGTCGCACCCCGAGCTGCTGGACTGGCTGGCCACGGAACTGCAGCAGAACGGCTGGCAAATGAAGCCACTGCACCGCATGATTGTCTGTTCAGCCGCCTGGCGTCAGGCATCCGTAAACCCTGACACCGCCACTGCAGACCCGGACAACCGCTGGCTGACGCGGATGAATCCACGGCGGATGGAAGCTGAAGTCGTCCGCGATTCGCTGCTGCATGCCGCCGGATTACTGGACCTGCAGGCCGGAGGACCGGAAATTCCTGAAACGGAAGTGCAGACCGTCCTGAGACGCAGTATGT
>JALQWE010001000.1 GCA_023258825.1 Planctomycetaceae bacterium
GATGATTCAGTTTCGTAAGTCCCATCTGACGGCGTACCTTGTCGCGCTGGTGACGAAGGAGTACGACCTGCGCATGGTTGAGTTTCTGAATCGAGTCGGGGCGATCCACACGCCGCTGGCGGGAAGTCCGAACCTGCACGTGCCGCTGGTGCAGATGAATGCTCTGATGGGCTTTGTGGCGGATGCATTGCTGGCCACCATTTGTCAGTTGGGACTGGACCGCACAGCGGAAGTGGAAACGCTGAGGGCATTTTCCAAACTGCTCTGGCTGCAGAACGACTTGATTACTCGTCATTATCAACAGTTCAGCGCCGCCGAGGCCCTTCCGAGCGAACAAAGCTTCTCCTGAACTACCGCGATGATTGCATCTCCGGGAGGGCGAAGTTCCATCTGAGCCGCGAGCATTTACACGAAGCACCACGTGTTGATTTGAAACCACAGATGAACACAATGACACACGGATAATCGGCTACGAAAATCCCTCGGCATCAGAAGTCAAACAGCCCGGTGATGCATCGGGCCTTCAACGCAGCCAAATTTGGGGCCATCCATCGGTTGGTGTGCCGGTTTTCGAGCACGAGCACGAGCACGAGCACGAGCACGAGCACGAGATGGCGAAACAGGGTGAAACCCGCAGAGTGTCGCGTTTCGCTCCGCCGAAACGTACGCCCAGGGATTTCCACCACACCGGCGAGCGGGGGGTGTGAGCCCTCCGAGATGTCTGCGTTGTTGATGTTCAATTCAACGTGTTGTTCTCGGTGGGCTTACGCCGCACCGCTCGCCATTTGACGCAAGCGGCAGAAAAAATTGCTGGTGATTCGCGCATTCTTTAAAATTGGATATTGAAATCCAATTTAGGAGATGCAAAACTGGACACATGCATCCAATTTAGAAAATCGATGCGGGTGGTTCTGGTTTTGTCCTTCGCTGGGGAGTTGTTTCGATGCAGACAGTCAATGAAGAGCGGCTGGAGACTGACCTGGGGTATCGCTTTGGGTGGGTTTCCGAATTCATGGGATTCGGGGCTGCGGAGATCGATCGGATTCACCAGGCCGCCCCGTTGCTGGCGCCGCACGTGCCTGGGCTGGTGGATGCGGTGTATGACAAAC
>JALQWE010000099.1 GCA_023258825.1 Planctomycetaceae bacterium
ACGCTTCCGGCTGATAGTAGTCGTAGTAGCTGACGAAGTACGTCACCGCGTTGTTGGGAAAGAACTCACGAAATTCTGCGTACAGCTGAGCTGCCAGAGTTTTGTTGTGCGACAACACCAGTGTCGGCCGCTGTATCTGCTGAATCACATTGGCCATGGTAAACGTCTTGCCGGACCCGGTGACCCCCAGCAAAACCTGAGTGCGTTTGTTTTCGCGGATCCCGCGACTGAGCGCTTCGATCGCTTTGGGCTGATCCCCGGCCGGTTCAAATTCGCTGACAAGGTGAAATTTCTGGTCGAGCGTAAACATGGAAAAACCTGCTGGAGAACCGCGGTGGAGTGGACTGTGATCCAAACCTGCGGGAAGTAAGACGCCGAGGAAAGTCGTCGCACGGCCAGGTGTCGGATGTCACGACCGGGAAAGTGCGCAGCTTGCCACGAATCGTACACGGGACCGCGGCAGAGACTATGCACTCGCGGTAGAAATTCCCCGCGGCGGGATTCTGCAGGAACTCAGGGAGCTTGCCCACTGGCCTGAGACACGGCCCAGACCAAGGCCCGCTGCAGTTGCGGGTCCTCAGTCTCGTTCGCCGGTGAAGCCCCGACTGTGCCGAGTCCTAATCGCGACTCCCGCTGTTTCAGCCATTCCACCCACTGCTCATTCGTCAGGTCCACCTGGAGGTCCGCGTCCGGGCGCACGCCCCAGTTGTCTTCCGGACGGGAATCCGGGAATTTGTGGATATTGATACCACTGGGCCGAAGGTAGCCGGCGGTCGTGAGTTTCATTGCGGAACGTCCACTGTCCATCCGGATCACGGTCTGAACACTGCCCTTTCCGAAGCTGCGTTCACCCACCAGCACTGCACGGTGTTGGTCCTGCAGAGCCGCCGCCAGAATTTCACTGGCCGAAGCAGACTGGCGATTGATCAGCACGGCCAGCGGCAGGCTGGACGAGATCCCTGTTCCGGCAGTGGCCTCCCAGACCTTTTCCGCGACGGCCCGTCCCTGCATGGAAACAATCCGTCCCGACTCCAGAAACATGTCCGCAATTTCGACGGCAGATTCCACCCGGCCTCCGGGATTGGATCGCAGATCCAGAATCAGACCGCGGGCCTGCCGTTCCGACAATTCCTGAAGGGCCTGACGAAGTTCCGCGGCCGTGTTGCGACTGAAATGACTCAGACGGATGTACCCGATCCTGTTTGCCGCATCGAGCCACCACTCCCACTTTGAGTCACTGTCACGACTGACGCCCGACACCGTTGGCACAGTGACTTTTTCCCGCACGATTTCCAGAGTCTCTTCCGCCTCGGTCATCGCCCTTTGAATGCGCAGACGCACAGGGCGTCCCACAGGCCCGGAGATCAGCTTACCGATTTCTGCTGGCGACAGATTGGCGACCGCATTTCCGTCCACGTCCAGCAGAATGTCACCTGATCGCACTCCCGCACGTGCGGCCGGCGATTCATTGAGCGTACTCAGAATCTCAACACGCCCATTGACCAGGTGCACCTGAATGCCAATCCCGGTGAATTCCTGATCCAGACTCTGCTCAAACCGAGCCAGTTCATCCCGGGCAATCCAGGAGGAATACGGATCAAGCCCGTTCAGCATTCCCCGGATCGCGTGATCCAGAAGTTTGCGACGGTCGACATCCCGAACATATCTGAGATCAACCTGTTCGCAGGCTTCGGCAAACAATCGCATCAACTCGAAATCTTCGCGAGTTCGGTCTGCGGCTGTCGACGATTCATCCCGAGCGGGAACCTGGCGAGCGAGAGCAAATCCCAGCAGGCAGGCTGCCAGACAGAGAGTCCAGTTGACTGCACGGCTCACGATTGTCTCCCAGTCGATCTTTTAAGAACAGAAACGCGAGGGGAAGGGTGCCCCGCGATCAGCGAAAGATCCCTAAGCGGCGGCCCGCAGCGGCTCCATCGTGCTCACGGATCCGACACTGGATCCCACCGCTCCGGATTCCATGGCCAGCACTTCCTGAGCCATCTCAATATAGTCAACGGCACCGGCAGAGCCCGGCGCATAGTCCAGAACAGACTGACCGAATCCCGGCGCTTCGGCCAGTTTGATATTACGCCGAATTCTGGTTTTGAAGATCGCCGCTCGCGACCATGGCGTCTCCGCATCACTGCTGCGCAAAAACTGGCGAAGATCTTCCACGACGTCAGCGGCCAGCCGTGTCCCGGATTCATACAGGCAGAGCATGATACCAGTGACACGCAGATCGCGATTTAGTCTGCGAGTTACAAGAGCGGTAGTTTCGAACAGCTTCGACAACCCCTGCAGAGCAAAGAAGTGCGGCTGCAACGGAATAAAGACTTCATTGGCGGCTGTCAGCGCATTGATGGTGAGCACGCCCAGTGATGGAGGGCAATCCATGATCACGTAGTCAAAACGCTTCTGTTCATTCCAGTGTTTCATGGCATTTCGCAGGAAGAACTCGCGCCCCTGAACGCCTGCCAGCTCCATCTCTGCAGCAGCGAGGTCAATGTTGGCTGGAACCAGCGACAGGTTGTCAACAATCAACTGCCGCGCGTGGTCCAGTGTGGTTTCCTGAGTGAACACGTTGTAGACGGACGCCATGTCCGGCCCCGCCTCGACTCCCAGGTGCAGCGACGCGTGGCCCTGTGGGTCCAGATCCATCAGACAGACGCGACGTCCCTGCCGGGCAAGAGCGGCCGCGAGGTTGACGCTGGAAGTCGTCTTACCGACGCCTCCTTTTTGATTCATCACCGCAATACTGCGCATTGATCGATTCCCTGTAGCATCACAATCAGCAGCCGTTGACAAATTTGCCAGCAGCCAGTCCCTGTCGCAATCCCTGTTGCGACCATCCAGATGCTACCCCGGGAAGCTCGATTCGGAACAGACCGAAGTGGCTTCTGAAATTCATTGGAATGTGACACCGTCCCTGCATCGGCGAAAAACTGCCAGCAGAAAAAAACACACCGGCCGGAACTGCCGATTCAAACCCCGCTGCGGAACTCAACGGCCGGCATCAAACGCCCCCCGCAAAACGCAGATCAGGCATCAGCAATGTCGTGGAGTAGTCCGCTGGCCGGAGCAGGACTTGAGGCCGCGACCGGGAGATGATCAGTGCATCCCACTTCTGCCGCTGTGCTGCGGGTAGACGCCTTTCAGTTGACGGGCGGCCTTGTTAATTCCACCATGCAGAAGGCAACGCGAAGTCTGTCCCACAGTTCCTGATGCGACAGGACGAGGGCTCTGTTACTATCCGTTATCGATGAGCCGGATTGCTTCGCAGCCTGAAGAATCGTCCCGATGCAAAAGGAACACCCTGGTGCCTGCGACTACTGTTTTCTCCGTTGGCGACAGTCTCATGGATTCTCTTGTGCTCGTGATCCTGCTGGCAGGTTCCATCGTTGTGGGTTTACGCGCTGGTCGCGGCAGTACCACCGCTGACGCCTACCTGCTTGGGGGACGTTCTCTGCCGTGGTGGGCCATTCTGGGATCGATCGTCGCCACAGAAACCAGCACCGCCACGGTGCTCAGCGTTCCGGGCGCGGCATTTGGTGCGACCGGGATGAAGTGGCTGCAGATTCCCCTGGGCTACATGATCGGCCGCGTGATCGTCACGTCGGTGTTTCTGCCGAGGTACTTTCAGGGAAACCTGTTCACCGCTTATGAGGTGCTGGAGAAAAGATTCGGCCCGCTGACGCGACGTCTGTCATCGCTGCTGTTTCTGGTGACGAGGAACCTGGGAGATGGATTGCGACTTTTTCTGGCCGGACTTGTGCTGCAGACGCTGCTGGGATGGTCACTTTCGCAGAGTGTCATGGTGATGGGCAGCGTGACCATCGTCTACACGGTGATCGGTGGCCTGCGATCCGTTGTCTGGAATGACTGCATTCAGTTTGTGATCTATGTACTTGGTGGAATTGCAGCGGTGTTTGTGCTGGCGAATCGCATTCCGGGGCACTGGAGCACGATCTTTACGTACGCCACAGAATCCGGCAAGCTGCAACCCTTCAACTTTCAGTTCAGCGCATCTGATCCATTCAACTTCTGGGCGGGACTGATCGGCGGCGCGGTACTGACGATCGGCACGCATGGCACGGACCACATGATGGTGCAGAGATATCTGAGTGCTCGTAGTCTGCACGACGCGGGCAAAGCGGTGCTCGCCAGTGGTGTTGTCGTGTTTCTGCAGTTTGTTCTGTTTCTGTTTATCGGTGTGCAGTTGGCCTGTTTCTTTTCGATGCCGGGCCAGCAGGCACCAGCCGAATCGGACCAGGTGTTTGTGCAGTTCATCGTGCAGCAGTTTCCACGCAATACGGGCCTGATTGGCCTGATGCTGGCGGCCGTGCTGTCTGCAGCAATGTCAACGCTTTCCAGTTCGCTCAACGCCTCGGCATCAGCCATTGTGAACGACTTCTGGATCCCCCTCAGCCGTGTCGAACCGACAGCGGCCCGACAGGTCTGGGTCTCACGTGTGCTGACAGTGATGTTTGGTCTGCTGCAGATGATCATTGGGATTCAGGCAGCACGCCTTGAGACCTCCGTTGTCCAGAACGCGTTGACCATCGCCGGGTTCTCGGCGGGACTTTTGCTGGGAGTTTTTGCGCTCGGTATCTTGTCACGGCGGGCTGGACAGGGGGCGGCACTTTTCGGAGCTGGCGTCGGCCTGCTGGTCCTGATCGTAGTTCAGTTTGTACTTCCTGAAGGGCGGAGTTACGCGGCCTGGATCCCGACGATCAGGATTGCATGGCCGTGGCTGGCACTGATTGGTGCGGCTACCACATTTTCTGCGGGCGAGCTGTCTGCAATGCTGTGCCCGGCGTGGTCGATGTCTGCCGTGGGAGTAAATCAGGATGTCCGGAATTCGAATCGGCCTTGAGGTTCTCGGTGCCCACCCTCCGGCAGAGCTCAGAGGGCGAAAACTGGGCCTGCTGATGAATCAGGCGTCGGTGGATCAGCGCATGCGGTATGCCTGCGATGTCATCGCGGCAGCCTGCCCCGGTCAGCTGAAGCGATTGTTCTCGCCACAGCATGGCTTCTGGGGGGAACAGCAAGCCAACATGATCGAATCGCCCGACAGCTGTTATGAGCAGCTGGACCTGCCGATTCACAGTCTGTATGCAGACAAACGCCGCCCCGAGTCAAAGCACCTGCGTGATCTGGATGTACTGGTGATTGATCTGCAGGATGTTGGATGTCGCGTTTACACATTCATCTGGACGATCATCGAATGTCTGCGGGCCTGTGCAGAAGTGGGAGTTTCCGTGGTCATCTGTGACCGTCCGAATCCACTGGGCGGGCTGATGACCGAGGGCCCCGTCGTTCAGCCCGGATACGAAAGTTTCGTGGGTGGGGCGGCAATTCCCATGCGGCACGCGTTGACCATCGGCGAACTGGCTGCACTGCTGAATCAGGAATTGCAGATCGGAGCAACTCTGAGTGTGCTGCCGATGCAGGGTTGGCGCCGGGACATGCTGTGGCCGCAGACCGGTCGACTCTGGATCCCTCCCTCCCCGAACATGCCCCGCTGGCAAACGGCAATGGTCTATCCGGGTCAGGTGTTGCTGGAAGGAACGACGATTTCGGAGGGACGAGGAACAACGCGTCCGTTCGAATTCTGTGGGTTGCCGGGGATTTCAGAGGAGCAGCTGCTTCGAAACCTGCCCGGGATGTTCTGCTCAGGCTTGTTGCTGCAACCGATTCGATTCCGTCCGACCTTTGACAAATGGCACGGCACAACCTGTCACGGACTGAGCCTGCACGTGCAGGAACCTGAGAAGATCCGATCCTTTGGCTTCACGGTCGCACTGCTGGCAACGTTGACGCAGCATTTTCCTGACTGTTTCCACTTTAGTCCGCCGCCGTATGAGTACGAGTACATACGACCTCCGATCGACATTCTCTGGGGGTCGTCCGAACTGCGTGAGGCCTTTGCAGCAACGCGGCAATTGACAGCCACGCAGATCTCGCGATTGATTCAGCATGATCAACGGGAATGGGAAAAGCGAGTGGCGCCGATCCTGCGGCCGGAGTACAGCAGCTGACCTGTCCGAATCCGGCTTCGGCTGCGGAAACCATGGCTATCTTCAATGGAACCGTGTCCTGCCGCGTGGAGTCGTATCGCGCCCAAAACGAGTGGGCTTGTCACAGCAGGCAATGACTCCTGTTCGTCACTCCGGTGTCGGTCTCATCCCGACGTTCCGTTTGGCCGAATGGTTCTCTGCTGGAGGTCAACCTGGATCCGCGGCCTGATGCGCAACTGGGATTCGAAGCGGGCTGGGGATGACAATCCATTGAAAAAAAACTAGTGTTCATTCGAATATCCGGATACTGTCCTGGTTCTGGCCATGATCCTGTGTGCGAAATTTCGAGTGGAGTCTGGTTCGTGATTCATCGTGTTGCCCGGGGATTTCTGTTTCTGACGTTCCTGCAGGTCAGTCTGTACTCGGTCGCCGCACCAGTGCCGGCAGAAGACTGGCCGTGGTTTCTGGGGCCGAAGCACACCGGCGAATCCGGAGAGACGCAACTAAAACCGGACTGGACGGAAAAACAACCACCAGTGCTGTGGAAACAGCCAATTGGAACTGGCTACAGCGCTCCTTCCCTGCTGGGCGACCGACTCGTTGTCCATCATCGACAGGGGGAAAGTGAGATCATTTCATGTCGTTCCAGGGCCGACGGCACTGAGCTCTGGAAGTACGAATACGCATCAGCATTTGAGGACCCCTATGGCTACAACAACGGCCCGCGTTGTTCACCGGTGCTGACGGAGGACGCCTGCTTCACTCTTGGCGCTGAGGGACGATTGGTTTGCGTATCCATGAAGGACGGCAAACTGCGCTGGGAAGTGGATCTGCGGAAGAACTTTCAATTGCCGGAATGGTTTTTTGGCATGGGGTGTTCGCCGCTTCTGGATGGTGACCAATTGATTGTCCTCGTCGGTGGTCAACCAGATTCGGGCGTGGTTTCCTTTGATCGCAGCACCGGCAAAGTGTTGTGGCAGTCGGTTGGTAAAAGTACGTGGGATGGCACGACGACACCCGAAGGTGACACCTACCAGTGGACGGGTGATGAAATGGTAGTCAGTTACTCGTCACCCGTGATTGCCGAGATTCATGGTCAGCGTCACTTGCTGTGCCTGATGCGTCAGGGTCTGGTCTCACTCAACCCGAAAACCGGACAGAAGAATTTCTCTTTCTGGTTTCGATCCCGTGTCCACGAATCTGTCAACGCGGCTCGTCCGATTGTGATCGGCGATCAGATTTTTCTGTCGGCGGCTTATCAGGTGGGATCTGTACTCCTGAAGGTTGCGGCTGATGGGCAATCCGTCACGGAGACATGGTCTGACCGACGCAACATGCTGGCGCACTGGTCAACTCCGATCCACGTGGATGGATTTATCTATGGCTTCACTGGTCGTCATGAAAACGAAGGGGAGCTGCGATGTGTACGTTTGAGCGACGGTGCGGTGATCTGGGGCACCTCCGGATTTGAAGGTGACCTGAATAACCTGCGAGTGAACCGGTCGAATGGAAAGGTCTTCAATGTGGAAACGGGCGCTGAGATTCCATACCCATTCTTTGGGCGTGGTTCACTGACACGGATTGGCGATCGTTTTCTGGTGCTGGGTGAGCGGGGAACGCTGGCAGTGATTGACGTGAACAGTGAGCGTTACCAGGAACGTGGCCGATTTTCCCTCGATGAAATCGGGAACCCGGCATGGGTAGCTCCGGTTGTGTCCGGCGGTCACATGTTTCTGCGAAGTGAAAACTGGTTGCTCTGCGTGGATCTCACGGCAGCGCAGAAGCCGTAGAGCCGCGATGAAACTGTGGCGTAGTGCCGGGTGCTGGAGGGGACTTCACACTGCGAAATCGTGGCGACATCGACACGATGAACCTCGCGAATGTGCTCAGTTTCTCTGTCAGGATTTCACAGGCTGCATAATCGAGAAGTAGTTGAGCACCGCCGCATCCAGTGACTCGCGGCTCATTTCAATCGGAATTTCGTGAAACAGGCAATAGTACCGGACCTGCTGCAGCAGGTCTCGTGGCTGACAGGCCCGAAATGGTCTTCCGGCACGCCGATAGTGCTTATCGATCAGATACTGCAGAGCCTCAGGATTGTTCGGCACGCCCAGTCCTTCGGCGACTGTTTCAAACAGCAGACGAAACTGCTCCTCTGTGGGATCCGGGACTTCGATCTTATAGGGAATACGTCTGAGAAACGCCGCATCCACCAGGTCTCCGGGTTCGAGGTTGGTCGAGAAGATCATCAGTTGATCAAACGGGAATTGCACCTTTTTTCCGGTTGGCAGGTTCAGATAGTCGTGCCGTTTTTCAAGCGGAATGATCCAGCGATTCAGAAGTTCTTCGACCGGCATGCGCTGGCGTCCAAAGTCATCGATCACCAGCGTTCCGCAGTTGCTTTTGACCTGCAGCGGTGCTTCGCAAACGCGGGACGTGGGATTGATCTGTATTTCCAGTTCCCGCATCGTGAGTTCGCCGCCGGAAATGATCGTAGGTCGTCGGATGCGGACCCAGCGTCGATCGATATCCTGCGAATCGAGCAGGCCCGGATTCGCGTTGAATTCCTCTGCTTCCACGTGAACCGTCGGATCAAAGATCCGGATCACATCGGAATCCACAGCCACAGCTCGGGGAATCCAGATCGTTGAACCAAAGGCTTCGGTAATACGTTCGGCGATGGTGGTTTTGCCGTTGCCAGCCTGTCCGTAAAGAAACAGCCCCCGCCCAGCTCGGAGTGCCGGCCCGAGGCGACTGAGCATGGCATCACTGATCGTCAGGCCCCGAAACGCACGGTGCAGGTCATGGATTGAGATCTGCTGATTTGATGGACTCTGCGCCTTCACCGATGCGGCGTAATCGGAAAGAGGGACCGGAGCCGCGCCGAAATAGCTGCATTCCGCAACATACTGCTTTGCGCGTTCTCGTCCCGTATTTGTCAGTACAAATTCGGAATCCCCGGCCGTGGTGGTCCCGGACAATTCAATGTGCTTTTCCTGTCGCAACTGCTTCAGCACTGGTTCCACCAGTTTGAAAGGGAGTCGCAACTGAGTGGCGATACGGCGACCAGCCAGAATTGAAGCCTGCAACAGAAACCGCATGATAATGCGTTCCATCACATTCGGTGAAACGTTGGCTTCCCGCAGGCTGCGCGGCTGACGCGGAATAAACCCGGTCCCGGGGACAGGTTCCTGATTCACCAGAGAATGATCCCCGAGAATCGTGTTGACGCGATCGAACAATTCGTCGATCGCCTCCGGATCTGGCAGGCTGGTGCTGGATATCGTCGACACGGCAGGCGACCTTCATCAGGTGTGCAGACAATGACCTGTGTGATCCCTGGAAAACCAGGGCCTGAGTCATCTAGTTCAGGGGTCGCACAGGGTCAAATGTTGTCCCGAATGGAACGGAATTACGCCCGATTCAAAACCGGCGATGCAGTGTTGCTGACGAATTTTCCTGCAAGCGCGATTGCACAGATTCTACGGTACGTGAGGGATGTCCGGACTGGAACAGTGATCACTCCGAAGCGATTTCCTCCCTTGCACCATGGCGAATTCGCCTGCCACGGCATGCAAGCCGAGGACGGAAGAGCCTGATCATGGCCCCGCTTTGGAAGCTCGCAGTGCCGTATGGACGAGGCGACGCGGCCGACTGTGGGCAGATGTCCGGTTCCTGCTGCGACTGGGTTATCGTTGTTACGGAGAATTGGTGGTATTCAACAAAAGTCACGGCGTTTCAGGACAGAGACCGGACGACTGTGGTAATCTGATCCGAATTGGCCTCGTGAGCAGGGTGTCGCGCGGCAGCCCAGCCTGGGCATCGGGTCTGCGGACAGGGCCCTGAAACATGCACTGGCCTTCGATGACTGAACAGGAGCAAATCCATGTAGTTTGCAATTTGCCATGAGCTGTATGAGAACACGGACTGGGCGACA
>JALQWE010000009.1 GCA_023258825.1 Planctomycetaceae bacterium
GCTTGTCTTCGGGAAGCAACGCGAAACACTGCTGCAGAGCGTCAGCGAGCAGGCTGAACAACTGCTGAAAAGCTCCGGCCAGAACGAACGATTTCGCGCTCGCCAAATCACGGCACAGGTCAAACTGGAGCAACGTGATTTTTCCGCGTTCGAACTGAGACTGCGCAGCCTGCAGGGAGAAGTGCGAACCAATGAAGAACAACTCTCCGTGCTGGCGCTCCGGATGCAGGCTCGACTGATGCAAAGACAGCCTTCACAGGCGATTGAGCTGACGGTTCCGGAAGAGTCTGCACCGTGGCGGGACGCTCCGATAATTCAGGTGCTGAAACTGGAGTCACTGCTTCAGTTATGCGAAGTGCTGCTGGAACTACAGGACGACAATCCGCAGCGACAACAACTCCTGCTCGCGACAGCATCCGAGTTTCGACAGCTCCATGAACGACTTCAGTCTCAGATTCAGGGCGTCTGGCGACAACGTATGCAATCCTGTCAGCAGAGATTTGAGCTGGTTCTGAAGGTGGGGGCCTCAGGGGCAACCGCATTGGAGGAAATCTCCCTGCTGATCAACTCCGGTGACCTGAAAACTGCTCGGCAGTCACTGCTGGCTCTCGCGGATCGCAGCAGTTCCGATTCTTCACTGACCGCGTTCGCCCTGCTTCAATCCGGTGATCTTGCAGCCAGGATGGCTGACTGGTCGGCAGCCGTCCTTGACCTGAATCGTGCAATTGCACTCTTTCAGGAAGTTCAGAATCCGGAACGAGAAGCCAGTGCCGATCTCCTGCGTATCTATTGTCTCGGTCAGATTTCCGATTCCCGGACGGACTCTGCCTCGGCGCGAGATGACTACCTGCAGGCAGTGAATCAGCACCTGCAGAAATTCGTCGGGCAGCCCACCTGCGAAACAGTGCTTGAGTATCGTGCGCGGTACCACAGAAACACGGATCCTCTGCAGGCAGCCAGCGATATTCGTACACTCCTCAACCTGCCGCCTCGGGGGCAGACTCCGACAGATGCGAGGAATCCGGACACCACACTGACATCCTCAGACAGAATACAAAAACTTTGTCTACTGGCTGATCTGTTGCTTGAGGATCAGTGTCTTCTGTCCACTCACAGTCAGCCTGAATCTCTGACAAGTCCGCCGTCGCGCGACTTGCTGTTTCAGGAGTTTGCTCGCTCCGCAAAAGCCATCCTGCAATCCATGCAAAAGGAAAGTGCATCCTCCGAATCGCATACTCTGGAAATACTTCTGCAGTGCGAGCCCCTGATCGGTTCCGTCGATAAGCTCGGGCCACCACAATGGCAGGCGATTCACGCTGAGCTCACCCAGTTGCTCCTGCAGACTCCCCACACGACGGCACCGGAAACGCCGGCCTCCAGACCTGCCGCGACAGCAGATTCTGCATCCGGGGATCCACACAGCTTTGATGTGATTGCAGACCGAGCAATTCTGGCGGCCCACGCCACACGCGTTCTCGCCTCTGTTCAGCTTTTTCTTCCCGAAACCGACCGCTCATCCTCATTGGAATTTCTGGCGAAGCAACCCGAATCCAGACAAGTCTTTTTCACGCAATTGCTGACAGCAAAACTGAATGACCTCGACATGCCGGTCAAAGCATCACTTGCGGCCATCCTGCAGCAGCTTCAGAAACCAGTGACCGCAGGACCGGATAACGCTGCCACTCAACTCGTGAACCTGAAAACCACACTCCAGCTGGCCACGGTTTCAGGTCAGTTCCAGGACGTGGTAGCGATCCTGCAGAAACTCCTTCGCCACCCCCTTTCCGCAGAACAAATCAGCGAGGCAGCGAACCTCGTCGCATCTGCACAGATGAACACAAGCGGAACGTCTCCACTGCCCCTGACACTTCGCAGAGACTTCTGGAATCGAATTTACAAGCAATCCCGATCCGGACAGCCGGCATGGCTGGAGGCGTCCCTGCAATTGGCGCAACTGGCTTTCGACGCTGATAACCCCGCTGAAGCCAGGAGGATCATCGCACTTGTCGACGCCCTGTATCCTGACTGGGGCGATACCGAACGCAGGACACGCGCCAGCAACCTGCAGAAGTCTCTGGAGTCCCGCCCATGAGTCCGTCGGTGAAGTTTTCCATTCCCGCTCTGGCAGAGAACATCAGCAGAATCCAGCAGGCCCAGCCAGAACCCGCCCGCTGGATTCCGGAAATCCGATCAGGCATTCCCCGCGATTGTCTGTTGCAGATTCTGTCGGCGTTTCAACAGCTTCCTGCAGACTCGGAGATTCGACTTGGCAGTCTCAATGTCCAGCAGGCCGTTCAACTCAGTCTGTCCCCTGTTCTTCAGAGTTCAGGTCGCCCCCTCAGCTGGTTGATCACATCTCCGATTTCCAGCCTCGCCGATGCGGAACTACTGGCTCAACTGCTGCAATCCTGCAATGCCACTGTCGTAGCCGATCATTTTCGTCATCTGGAACTGGCAGCTCTGGCCGCGAAAACGGGTGGTCGCTCTGTCGGAATCATGATTGATGTGGATACCGGGCAACATCTCACCGGGGCCTGCCCAGGCCCGGATACCGTGGCCCTCGCACGAGCGATCCCGGAACTGGCTGGAATAGAACTCAAAGGTCTGTTCTCAGCCCTCCACGGAGCCACGACACAGGAGCAGCTTCTGGCCGAGCAGATTCTCAGTGCCGTCCACATCTGTCAGCATTGTCAGCGGATGATTCAGGGTAGCCTGATCCAGTGCAATGAGGTTCTTCTGGATTATGTCCCCTCATCAGCTCTGCCCACTTTTCCCGGAACGGGGTTTCTGAACAGCCCATTTCTGATTCCGCCCCAGACAATTGCAATCCATGGAGCTCCGATCGCTCTGACTGCCGAAGTCCTGTCCCGCCCTTCTCTGGATCACTGTGTTGTTAATGCCGGATCACTGCTGCTTCACGATTCACCCGAACACGTGCGGGTGACAGCACCAGGCGGCGGTTCTGTAGTCCGGCTCTTCCCGGATCATGCCGTCCTGCATCTGACAGCCGACTCTATGGACCTGCGAATCGGTGACCAGGTGGAACTGTGGAGTCCCAGTCTGCATCATCACTCAGCAATTTTATCTGATGTAGCCGTGTCTGAGTGATCCTGATTCTGTACTTCGTCTTTCCGCGAACCCCCGAACAGAATCATCCAGACTGTCGGTCCCAGCACCAGCAGAATTCCGAACACCGTATGCTGATGAAACTGCCTGTTCCAGATCACAATATCGAAGATCATTGCAAAGCCAACCTGAGACAGGCCGACAACACTGACGCGTGCCGGGGCCCCTTCGGCAAAAGCTCGTGTCAGCAGTAACTGCCCGATCGTCGCCGTAACACCGACTCCTGAAAGCAACCCCATCAGCCGCCAGTTCAACTGTAACGGCCACACATCGGATGCCTGCGGAGGTGAAACCAGCAGAAGAATCAACAGCATCGTCACCGACACACAGGAAAAATGCACGACCACGGCATTGGCTGCCACTGTCCTCAGTCGATGCAAGCCGAGCAGCGCTACGGCGCTGGTCACCGATCCCGTGACCGCTGCCAGTGTGCCAGCATTGCCCTCAGCGAGGTACGGTTGCTGCATGACCGCGACACCCAGCAGCCCGCAGACAATGCCGATCCAGGCAGACAATCCCGGAAGTCGCCCCAGCATTGGCCATGACAGCACAGCAATCCACAACGGAAACATGTTGGTCAGGGTCAACGCGTCTGCGACTGGCAACTTTGAAAGTGCATAGAAATTGCACAACACACTGAGACTGCCAGCCAGACTTCGCAGCCACAGAGTCTTTGGACGGAACAGCACCAGCGGCGTCTGCTCGTAGAATGCCAGACTCCCGGCAATCACAAGTGCTACGGCAGAACGTGACAGGGCAATCACCTGCCATGGACAGACTTTACCAGCGGCATGTGCAAAAGCACCCATGACGGCAAAGGCAAAGGCCCCACCCAGCATCAGTAAATATGGCCTCATCCTGCCCTCAAATGAATTCGGATCTGCAGCAACCAATCCGGCTCAGGAGATCCGGAGCCGACGATCCGCTCAGACTCACGACTCACAGCAGGTCCTCACCCGATCCAACTCCCGCGGGCTTACGATAAAGCTGCCACAGCGAGCGAACCGGAGCAGAGAAGGCGAAATAGCAAAACAGCACCGGAAGCGCGAGCTCTCTCACGATAAAGATCAACATCAGGCTGAACACAATCTGCAATATCTGCTTTCTGCCACGTCTACCGCGCACCATCTGATTGAATACGTGTGCATACCGTAATCGCGACACCATCAGAACAGCGGCCAGCAAAGTGATCAGTGGAACCAGAATTACGAGTGCTGGCCAGATCAGGCTGGCCAGACTTGTCAGCCCCGACAGAGTTCCAGTTTCACTCAATTGATCCTTCAGCTCCTTCATGCCAATCGGCAGCGATGCCACCACACCCGCAGCCGCCGGGGAAGGTAATCCGCTGAAAAACTCATGAGAGTCCTCTTCATCTGTCTCCACATTGAAACGGGCCAACCGCAGAATGGCACAAGTCATGAACAGAACGGCGATTGCCCACAGAATTCGAGGATGAAACTGAAACGGAGCTGTAGCGATCGTGTCCATCAGATGATGTGCTGGATGCGATAGCTGCAGGAAAATAAATGCCGGTGCCACACCGAAACTGATCGCGTCGCACAGACTGTCCAGTTGTGCTCCGAAGTCTGACGTCTGATTCGTCAGCCGCGCAGCACTCCCGTCCAGCATATCAAACAACATCGCCAGAAAAATCAGTTGCGACGCTGTGATCAACTCACTGCCACCGAAGTGCTCCGGGCCAACTTTCGCTGTGATCGTAATGGCCCCAAAACCGCAGGCCGCATTACACAGCGTCAGCAGCGTAGGCAGAACGGCAAAGACTTTCTGCCGACGCGTTTTTTTGATGACTGCCGAAGATGGCTCAGACATGCTCAACCTGCTCTGCTCTCTCCGGGACCACCCCGATCAATTCACAAAGAATGCAAACACTCCTGGTTATGAAAACCACCGCCACTCTCAGCGCTGCTAGCTAGCTCGATAGGTCGCAAGGATCGTGCTGCCAGCCTGGACCTTGTCACCGGGTTTCACAAAGATCTCCAGCCCAGCTTCCGCGGGAATCACCAGTTCCGTGCGAGACCCCAGCTTGATCATTCCGAATTGTTCACCCCGTGCCAGATCGTCCCCCGGCTTCAGCCAGCAAACGATTCTTCTCGCAATCGCGCCCGTAATCTGACGCACAATCATGCCACGATATGGCGCCTGATGCTCTTCGATAAAGACGGCCAGTTGTTCATTCTCACGAGCCGACTCAGGACGCAGTGCATTCAGGTATTTGCCCGGGCGATATTTCAGCCCGATGACTCGCCCCGCGATTGGCGCCCGATTGATATGCACATTGAAGATCGAAAGAAAGATTCCGATCTTGCGAGCCGGTCCGCCGACAAACTCGTCGTGAGCCAACTCCTCAATTTCCACAATGGTCCCATCCGCAGGCGAAACCACCTGCCCCGGACCAGCTGGAATCGACCGCTGAGGATTCCGGAAAAACCACGCAATCAGAATGCCAACCACACCTGCAGTGACAGCCAGCAGCCAACAGATCACCTGCATCGCCCCAGTCACTCGACCGGACCACCAGAGACTCAGGACCAGCACCAGTGCAGCTGCCCCCGTCATCGCAAAAAGCTCTGCCAAACCAACACGGGCAAACGGCAGACGATCTCGCCACACAAACGGATCATCCGCCGGCTCCCAGTACCAACCTCCCTGATTTCTGTGAAACTTCAGGTCCCGCGGATCCAGCACTTCGTGCGGGCAGGGATTGAAACTTCCCTTTCGGCAGGATTCCATGCGGCGAACATAGCCTGGGCGAAAACACTTCAGCCACGCCCTTCGAATTCGCCCCCATGCCTGCTCACAGCGAATAATGACGCCACCACCGGGCTGAATATCCTTCAACTGCGGATCCATGGGCATCCAGTTACGAGGACCTGCAGGCCCACTGTCCGCTGTCCGGACCTTTTCTGACATCTGTATACTTCCGTTGTTCTGATTTCCACACGTCCCGAGTGGGTATTCCGTGTACTTTCGGAGCATCCCCGAGATGCAATCCTGCCACTGTTGCCAATCAGAACAGGACAAGACTCGGCCAAACTCCGTCTGCGGCGATTCAGCAATCCCTGCTCAGAAACCGCCCACACGCCGTACCAGTTGCAGCCCGAAGCCCCCGAGGTTCCGCACACAGCAATTACCAACCACGAAGCTCTTACGTCACCCGCACTGAACACACGCAGTCCGCACACCTGAAACTTCGAGCCCCACAGGAACCAAAGTTCTGCGGATCCCGCAGGTCTCCTGTTACTCCGTCAGGCACAGGGCTTGCTGCCTTATCTATGGATGCAAAAAGCCCGCGCGGATCCATCGCATTTCACGCTAACGAAGAACAAACGGTGCACGCTCTCCGGATTATCGAGTATTCCGTTTTTTTTGCAAAGCCACCCTTACCAAACCTGCCGCACCAGGACATGCAGGCCTTTCCGGGCAATACACCCATATCGTCCCCGGAGGTCTCAGCGAGTATTAAATGTGTTCCTCGGGTCATCCGCAGTGCGGTACTCTTCCCGATCCGTCAGCACCACTTTCAAACGTGTTTTCTGCCGACCCCGGTAAACCTCAATGTCAACTGCAGCACCGATGTCAGAAAGACTGACCAGATTGATCAGATGGTTCTCGTCAATCACGTCTACACCGTTGAACGAAAGAATGACGTCGTCCGGCTTCAATCCAGCACGCACCGCGGGGCTGTTCTTCTGATTGTAAATCCGCACGATCCTGGCACCAAGGTTTCGTGACAAACCCAGTCGTTCCGCCACCTCGTCGCTGAAGTTATTATCCAGCTCCACCCCGAGGTAGGCACGTCTCACGCGACCATGAACAACCAGCTGCTCGAAAACGCGATGAGCAAGATTGCTGGGTATGCTGAAGCCTATCCCCTCGTTGCCACCACCATTCGACGCAATCGCCGTGTTGATTCCCACCACGGTCCCATACATGTCAATCAGAGGACCACCACTGTTGCCCGGATTGATCGCAGCATCCGTCTGGAGAAAATCCTGATTGGTTACCAACTGATCAGACGCCAGAGACAGATCACGCCGGCCCTTGGCACTCACAATCCCCATCGTTACTGACTGGCTCAGACCAAAAGGACTTCCCACGGCCAGGACAAAGTGACCAATTTCCACAGTGCTGCTGTCGCCCCAGCGTCCCCCAGCCTGACCGCCGTCCGGCAGCTGCAACACCGCAAGATCGCTCTCCGAGTCACGGTACACTCGCAATGGGTTCACCGTCGATCCATCGGCAAGCCGAATCTCAATATCCCGCAGTTCTGCACCACGAATCACGTGCTGATTCGTAATGGCAAATAACCCCCGGGCTGTGGATGACCGCATGATCACACCCGAACCCGTCTCTTCAACCTTCTTCTCTTTCTCAACACGTATCGCCTGTATGTGCACGACTGACGGAAGCACCTGTGCCGAAACCTGCGAGATGTGCTCACCACTCTGGACAAGCGCCATACCGACGGCACTCATCGGGGACTCGGCACTCTCACGAGGCACGGCACTGACACGCGTCGTCAGACGCATGGACTCCAGATGCCCGCCCGCGGCCAGTCCGATGGCCAGAAGTGCCGCACATCCGGGTAGTGAATAATTCCTTCGCGCCATCCGGGAACTCTCCAGAGGAAAGTGTCTGGTCCTTCGGCACGGATCCATCCGCTGCTGATAATGTCCTGATTCCGAGCCCATCGCTAATGCGGTTCCACCACACAGCCTGGAAATGCCGAGTTACCGTGGCATTTCACCCGAGAAAAAGCCGCCCGTTGCCAAGGCGACCCTTGATCCGGATATGACTCCAGCGCCGCTCTTCCACAAAACGGCAAAGCCCACTTTCTATCGAACCGCCTTTTCAACAAAAGCAAGCGGTTTCCGGTTGAATCTGCCGAATCACCAAAACAACAACCAAACCCCAAAAACAGCCCGAACAATCAACACAAACCACCGCCAACCCAAGATAACGATCAGCCCGCAACCCACACAACTGCCACCACCAGAACCAACCTCCTGTTCAGCACAGTCCGCGAACCCCAGCCTCCACGACACATTCCCCCGCCCCGTCAACACTCGCAAACTGGATTTTCGTCGAGTCGCTGAACCCGCCCTGGTGCTGGACGCCTGACAAGGTTTTCCTTTAACATCAACCCCGGCCACTCACCTATTCGAATTCCCGCTTCGGTTCCAACACGTCTTCTCTGATCACCCCATCACCCCGACTGTCACACGGCCTGCACGATTCCTCAGCTCGCAGCCGTTTCCGGAATTCCGGGATGAACCTCTGCAACATGACGTACATCAATACCCTCCCTGCTCAGGCAGGTTCGCTCGGCCGCTGCCACTGGAAAAACAGCGTAACGTACCAGCCCTGCTGTCTATGCTGAGCCGCAGAAACTCTTCATCGGATGCATCGCCATGCCCACAGCCTCCCAAACCCGAGTTGGTATCATCGGCCTCGGACTGATGGGAACCGCCATGACCGAACGCCTGCTTCAGTTCGGTTATGTGCCCCGTATCTGGAATCGTACAGCCGAAAAAGCTGCACCATTGATCGCACTCGGAGCTGTTTCCTCAGACAATCCCTTCGCAGAATGTGACCGAGTTATTCTGAGTCTGTACTCCAGCGAAGTGGTCGAATCCGTACTCTCCGAACGACTGCATTCTCTGCGCCCCGGACAAATCATCGTCGACACTACAACCAGCGATCCCGAACACAGTCTGCGAATCAGCCAAACCCTGGCATCCCGTGGTGTTTCCTATCTTGATGCGCCAATCTCCGGTTCCAGCGAACAAACACGACGCGGTGAAGCGACCGTTCTCGTCGGCGGCGAACGCCATGCGTGGGATGCCTGCAGTGACCTGTGGAGCGTCCTTGGAAAAAATGTCTTTCACGTAGGCGGCTCCGGTGCTGCCGCTCGCATGAAACTCGTCACCAACCTCGTCCTCGGACTCAATCGCGCTGCCCTGGCCGAAGGCCTCGCTTTTGCAGAAACCCTTGGACTCAATCCCGTCGCCACGCTCGAAGTCCTGCAGGCCAGCGCGGCCTATTCACGTCAGATGGATACTAAAGGATCAAAAATGATCCATCAGGACTTCTCCGTTCAGGCCCGCTTGACACAACACCTCCGGGATGTGTGCTTGATTCTGCAATTGGCAGCAGATAAAGGTCTAAGCCTGACGCTGGCCCAAACGCACCGGGAACTTCTCGAACGCGCCGAAGCCATGGGGCTGGGACAGCTCGACAACAGCGCCATCGTTCAGGTCATGCGGCAGAATCTCCTCCCTCCAGACCCATGCTCAGAGAAACGGACCTCCTGAAGCCCACCCGGAGTCCACACGGACGCTCATCGTTTCCCGAATCCCCTTACGATCTCCTGCGAGCCTCAGCGATCGCCTCACTTCCAGCATTTACGTTCGGAAACCCACAAATGGCAACTCTCCGTTCTGGTCTGCACCGTCGCCAACTCGCTCGCCGCATCACGCTCCTTACACTGCTGACACTCTGGACAATGTCAGCCCTGGCCGCGGCTCCGCCGGATACGAAACCGTCACCCACAGTCGCGACATCCTCTGAAACGCCCCAATTGCTAGCCCACTGGCCATTGAACGGAACCACCGAAAATACGCTCCATCGGAACGCAACCGTTCTGCTGAAAGGAAAACCAGATACTCAAAGTGATCCGAATTCCACAGGATTCTTCAACAGCGGCACGTGGCTCGAAATCCCGGCAGACAATTTACCTCAATTCAGTCATGAGGATTTCACGATCTCCGTGAAAATACTCTGCGACTCGTCCTCCAGCAGAGTAACCGGAGATCTGATCAGCCAGTACGATCCGACCTCGGCACGCGGTTTTCACCTCACACTCAAGTCTTCTCCGGGAGTCACCTCCAACCAGGCGAGCTTTCGCCACCTTCAATTCGGTATCGACGATCAGCAACTGACTCGCTGGCAGGATCACGGCCGACCGGGCACAGCACTCCTTGGATTCAGTATGGTCGAACACAAGAGTGGACTGTTTGTCGGCACTTGCCAACCTGGCAAAAACGAGGCTGGTCACGTCTATCGATATCTGGCTCCGGATCAATGGATCGATTGCGGAGCTCCGGATACGTCCAACAGTGTTACCGCAATGGCTGTCTTCGAAGATCATCTGTACGCCGGTACCGGAAAGTATCGAGTGGCGGGTTCCAGCCTGCCTGAATCTGAAAACGTGAATCCCGGTGGGAGGATCTTTCGCTACGACGGCGATCAACGCTGGATTGACTGCGGGCAACTTCCAAATACTGAAGCCGTGGGTGGCCTGGTCGTCTTCAACAACAGCCTGTTCGCTTCCTCCCTGTATAAGCCCGCCGGTTTCTTCCGTTTTGATGGGCGAAATTCATGGTCACCGTTACCCGTTCCTGAAAGCGTGGACGCAACCACGCAGTCCAAAACAGAGCGACGAGTCGAATCGCTGACCGTGTATGAAGGACACCTGTATGCCGGCAGCTACGATGGCGGACACGTTTACCGCTTTGACGGAACGACATGGGAAGACTGCGGACAACTGGGAGACAACACACAAACCTACTCGTTCACACAGTACGACGGAGCTCTGTACGTGGGAACATGGCCGAGTGGACGCGTTTATCGTTTTCAAGGCCCTTCTCAGTGGATTGATTGCGGGCGACTGGGTGAAGAACTGGAAGTCATGGGAATGATGGTTCACAACGGTCGACTCCTTGCAGGGACGCTGCCTCTCGCCGAAGTGTATGAATACCGAGGGGCCACCAACTGGAAGCGACTCACACAACTGGATCACACGCCGGATGTTCGCTATCGCCGCGCATGGACCATGGCAGAACATGACGGTCGACTGTTCTGCAGTACATTGCCTTCCGGCCACATTTATTCCGTAGCCGCAGGCCAGCAGGTTCAATGGGGACACCCGCTTCCACCACGCTGGTGTGAAGTCATCGCAGTCAGGTCCGCCGATCGGCTCACCCTGTTCGTGGATCGAAAACAGGTAGCGCAGTCACCGCCACTGAAGACAACCGCATGGACATTGACGTCTTCAGCGCCACTACGCATCGGTGCCGGAATGAATGGCACTCTGAACGGACGGCTGGCTGACCTGAGAATCTATCGCGGTGCAGTGACCGCCGAAACCATCAGTACACTGCCGACAGCTCCGTGACTTTCATACCCCATCCGACAGACGTACCGCCATCACGCGGTGGCTACCCGTATATCAAAGCCCGGAAGTCGCCTCCTCATCTGACGTGGAAAGAACTCCCGCAGCGCAAGCACCAGCAGTTTATTCAAACGAAAAAAGGGCAGTCATGAAACATCATGGCTGCCCTTACTCATTTCGACCTGCGGAGCACTCTAACGTCTCAGATGACGCCCGCATCTTCCAGCTCTACGTCTTCAATCACCGGCAGCGGAGCATCGTCCGCCATGTCCACGAAGCCCTTCAGATGAATCGCTCGGGTGTGATGCTGAAGTTTCTTCAGCGCCTTGCTTTCAATCTGTCGGATACGCTCGCGAGTCACTTTGAAGATTCGGCCTGTCTCTTCCAGCGTGTAGCTGTAGCCATCCCCAAGCCCATAACGCAGCTTGATGATTTCTCGCTCACGATAGGTCAGACTCTTCAGGACATGATCGATCTTATCCCGCAGCATCTGCTTGGCAGCAGACTCAGCCGGACTACTTTCGTGGCTGTCTTCAAGGAACTCACCGAAGCTGCTGTCTTCGCTCTCACCAACCGGAGTATCCAGGCTGATGGGGTGCTTCCATGTTTTCATGATCCGTTCGGTCTCTTCGATGCTCATCCCCACCGCTTCTGCCAGCTCTTCATTGCTGGGTTCGCGACCGGTCGCCTGACGGATTTCTTCCGCCTTGGCTTTCAGCATCGAAATGCTCTGAAACATGTGAACAGGAATACGAATCGTTCGAGCATGATCCGCTACAGCTCGAGTAATCGCCTGACGAATCCACCATGTGGCATACGTCGAAAATTTGTAACCGCGGCGATACTCGTACTTCTCGACACCGCGCATCAGTCCCGCATTGCCTTCCTGAATCAGGTCCAGGAAGCTGAGCCCTCGGTTTCGATACTTTTTGGCAATCGATACCACCAGTCGCAGGTTACCACCAGACAGCTTCTGCTTGGCATCCGTCCAGCCATTCATGCGCCGACGCAGCTCACGACATCGTCGCAGAAACTGCTCCGGTGTCTCCAACAGCATCTGCACATACTCTTCCAGCTCACGCTCGAGCGCCTGACGCTCGGTGTCCGCTGTACGCATTCCCCGCAGACAGGCAATTTCTTCACGCAACTGCTCAATCCGCTCGCCGATCTGCAGCATCCGCTTCATCACCGGCTGCAGACGATGAGTACGAACGCTCAGCTCTTCACAAAGTGAACACATCTTCCGGCGACGCAGGGTGATGCGGTCCGCCAGTTCAGCACGCTCCCGTGAGTTTTCCGGCAACGCACGCCACTGATGAAACTCTTCCTTGTTAACCTCCATCAGCTGCCGCAGAGTACGGAGATTCAACTCCATACGCCCCTCGATCTGCTCTTTACGAACTTCTTCGGTCTCTGATGTTCTCAGCGTCCGCTCGAAAGGCAGCTCGCCACGACGCACCTTCTCAATGGTGTCCACCGCGATGTTCAACGCGAAATCAGACTCCAGTACGTGCCGACGCATGCGCTTGCGCGTCACTTCGATCTGCTTGGCGAGGAAAATCTCCCGATCCCGGGTCAGCAGAGGAATGTTGCCCATCTGACTGAGATACATCCGAATTGGATCGCGAGACGACAAAGCAGAGGTCTCCGGCCCCAGCAATGCACGAGCCGCTTTCTCTGCCTGAGCCAGCTTCACTTCTTCTTCAACCGGCTCCGGCTCCAGCTGGATGTCCGGATCTTCAATAAAGTCCAGCCCTTCTTCGTCCAGCACCATGATGAGGCTGTCGACCATTGCCGGATCTCCACCCTCATCCGGCAGCCAGGCATGTGCCTGCTGTACAGTCACAAACCCGCGCTTCCTGCCCTCTTCGATGATCGCCTTCAATCCCGCGTCCAGACGATACACACGATACCCCTTTTCAATGTTCCGAAATGCACAGCAACATACCAGCCACTAATGCACCCCGGCGAAGCAATTTGCTTCCGGTCTTTTGAACGAGTGTCCGTGCCTCCTTGTTGAGACACACGCCTGACCAGTCTCGGACTGGTCATTGACTGCAAAACTTTGCTCCCGGCCTTCCCTGGGCCCAAAGTTCGCCGACTGATTTTCAGAAAAACAGCATAACCATGAATCTGAAAAATCAATCCCAGCCGAACCCAAAAAAATCAGGTTCGGAGGAATCCACAAAAACAAGACTGCAGAGACCCCGAATTCTGAGGAACTCCATTTCCGGGGGTCTGCCGACATCGTCTGCAGTTCGCGCCAAATTATTCGCTGTCGAAGGGCCCACGTCAACGTTTTGGCAGCATTCTTCCCCGGGTTTCTGCAACTGAACCGGTTTCCGGATTTTCCACAATTCCTGCGAGTTTCCCGACGTCCACGATTCCCATCACTCGAATCAACCTTCTCGTTCCGCACCCACACACCGATCGGTCCAGCCCGAATACTTCCCGTTGCCACAGCTTCACCCACGCGGCAACCCTCAGAAACACACCGTTTTCACAATAAAAATGCCGCTTCCAATGAAGCGGCATCACTTACGGCTCGCGAGTTTCTTCAGCTCGAGTCAACCACCCCGCGTTCCCGCTCGGCCAGTTCCCGATACTCCGCTCGCCACATCTCCTCCCCCCAACAGCAGGGACCACGAACGCGAGCCCGTCTCGCCACCAAATCGCTGCACCTGCGTTTCCGGAATCTCGTCCAGTTCGTCCGCATCGTCCGCCTGCATAAAGGCACGGCGATGATACTCCACCTGCTCGTTCGGCGTGTTGTATCGCACTTCCGCATCCGACAGCCGATACGTGTCACCTGAATCCAGTACGAAAAACATCCGAAACCACAGCATTTCTGCGACATGACGACGTGGGGAGCAAAGGCTGATTTCCACTCCACTTTCATACCATTCATACAACATTCCGAAAAAACCACTCGGAATGTACTTCACCGAACTCAGATCCACTCCCACGGAACGATATCCGTCGTCAATGATCATGCGGGTCAGAATCTCACGCAAACGCGACAAGTCCGCGCCGTCCCAAATCTCCATATCCTCGAGGCTGACAATGGCCGTCTGACCCTGCACTCGACAACTCAGACGCTCGGACTTTCTGCTGCTCATGGATTTCATCCCGTCATTGTCAGTGGTTGCAATCAACCCTGATCAGCCGTCCTGACGGATCGCGGGGATTCAGAAACTCCGAAGTGCAGGTCGGGGGATGAGCTGCGCCGGAAACATAGCTTTCTCCATCCTTAAAAACAAAGGCCGTTCCACGGATTCAATTCCTGAGTTCGCTTTTGAGGACAACCATTCGGAGTTGTTGCGTGAACACCACGCTTTCCCTGAACGCTGTTGGCTTTTCGCAACATCACCACCGCCCCTCAAACGCCCCATCAACAGCGTTCCGCGATCCTCCATGGCTCTCGAGATGCCGCCCCCGCTAATCCCCTCGCAATTTTCAGATTTACCCCGCAGCCGGATTCCGACAGAATCCAGTCCCGGCCAATTCCCGGGAACAAGGCGCAAGCACCCGCTACCACCCGCGTGCCCTTGCTCTTCACGGAATCACGCCCCCGCTGTCAGTCACTGCATCCGTCAGGAATGCCATTTATGACTCCCATCACAGGGCCGTTTCAAAAGGTAAATTCCGGAATGTCCTACAAGCAGCTTTTCCTGCTGATCCTCACGATCTGGTCCGCGGAAATCTTCACTCGCCTGCTCTTCGATGCCCTGATTACACCGAAAATGGAGTACATGACGTACTACCTGGAAACCGACAAGGAAGGCGAATTCCGCGGCAGCAATATCCGGCACGAAGTTGGTGCCCGCGGCTGGCAATTGGTGGACGCTGTCCCCAACCCGGAAAACCCGGAGGAAATGATCCTGTACTTTCAACGTCGCGTTCTGTTTTGACGCTCAACGTTCCTGATGATGCGACATCTTGACCGAAGAACGCACGCCCCCGACAAGGCCCAGCGCATCGGCCGAGGCCTCAACTCCGTCATTGATGCCACACTGCCCCACAGCATCTTTGACAACAGAAGCCCCGCTACGGCTGTCTGCGAATTTTCCCGCTTCAGGCCTGTCCCGGCACAGTCAGGTACTTGTCCACATCGTTGCTCACAATAACGCCGTAGTTCACCGCGCCCAGCCAGCCCGACATGATGATTCCCACACTGCCCGCATGATACAGCCCGCGAATCTGCTGCGGCAGATCGCGACTGACCTGCAGACCTTCAAACTTTGTCCCGAACGACGATCCCGCCACATGCTTCGTGTAACGCTCAAAAGTCATCGGCGTTGCCGCTTCCACATGATCCAGCACCGATCGAATCCGCGGTACGTATTTCTCCAGACACGATAAGGTCGATTCAATCAGTTCTGCTTTCGCCAGCTCATAATCCGCCTCGGACAGGTCTGCCCAGTCCCTGTAGTTGGCATTGGTCGAGGACACAATCAGCCAGCGATCACTGCCCGGCCGCGTCTCAGGGTAGTAAAAGCTGAATGTCCGACTGCTCACTTCACGACTGAGCATTGCCTCAATGTCAAACCCGCGATGCTCAGAATGAAACAGCAGATCGCCACAGCCGGTGTCAAATCCTTCGCCCGGTTTCAACGCCATGTAGACCTGACAGGAACTGTTGTTGAGTCGAATGGCTCGAGTGGACTCAATAAATGCTCTGTCAAAATGCTGCTCACCCACCATCTTCAGAACCGTACTCCTGATGTTGGCGTTCGAAACCACTGTCCGACAGGCAATCCGCTTCCCGTTGGCAACCACGGCTCGCACTGTCCGATCCGGACCGACCTCAATCTGCTCCACAAGGCTGCGAATCCGGATGTCCACACCATTCCGAATCAACTCCGCACGCATCTTCCCAACCAGTGCGTCCGTGCCGCCCTGAAACGTATACACGCCTTTCTGCATGAAGTTGGAAAACACAATTCCATAGGTAATCGCAGGGTCTTCCAGTGTGGATCCGTTGGCGTAGGTAATCGGCTCCATCAGCATCCGGACAACGTCGTCCCGGCCGGGAAAAAACTGCTCAAAGAGCTCCCGCGTGGTGCGAGTCTGCTCGTCGAAAAAGTTCATCCCCCGCGCTGTATCAAAGAAGGCAGCAACAGTCTCCGGCGCAATCCGGAAATGCTCCGTCAGAATGCGAGTGAAGTCTTCCCGATTGAATGTGGTCCGCAGTGAAAACTGCGGATTCTCGAAGCGAATTCCCTTCAACTGCACAATCGAATCGGCGATGTCCTGAGTCCAGTATTTCCGGCAGCTCTTGATCATGCCAAACGGAAAACCATGGAGTGAAATATCAAAAATATGACCGCCGGACCGACGAAACCACGTCGCCATCCCCCCCAGCTGATAGTGATGCTCCAGCAACAGCACACTATACCCCTGACGCGCAAGTATGTTCGCGGAAGTCAGGCCGGCAAGTCCGCTGCCAATCACGACCACATCGTAAGACTCTTTTGTGCCCTGCAGGAAATCTCGCGGCATTCGATCTTCTACACCAGAAAACAAGGCCAATAGGGACATTCACCCAGACGATCGGGGAGACCACGCTGCCCGCTCAACAGACTTTTTCGGACCCCGAGACCCCGCGCTCCCGGCCATCACACCGCGAGGAACTGGCCCCGTACACCCAAAATCCGTCGTTTCGCACGCGCTGAGCCGCGTTAGTAACCTTTCCGTACCCCAATCTCAAGCGGTTCCAGCCTGTTCAACCAGTCTTTACCCGATTTGACAGACTGGAATACAATGCCCCGGAGTCGAATTGCCCGCCCCGCGGTACTTTCCGGACTCTGCTCAATGCAGACGTCACCTGCAGCCACCGTCGAACGGCAGTTCAACCACTCTGAAGGCGGCCAGCCCCCCTGGCCAGGCATCCCCACTCATCCAATCGGTGAATACGATGAAAATCGCAGTTCGACTGTCGACTCTGCTGCTCTGTCTCGCCATTCTTCCCGCAGGCAGTCTGGCCCAAAACCCACAGGATGCCCGCATCACTGTCAGCCACCCAGGGTTCCAGACACTCAAGAAAGATCTCAAATCCGTTCTGGATCTGACGACCGCCACTGAACAAAAGCAGTGGTCCAATATTGAAGATTTCATCGATACATTTGTCGCCGGTGTCGACTACGAACGACCGTTTCAGGTGCAGCTGCTGCCCGGGTTCAACCCCATGGGCTACCTGATCACTGTGCCACTCGATGGAGGCTTTCAGACATTCCGCGACAACATCGAAGGACTCGGATATGAACTCACCCGTGATCCCGCGGATGTGTCCCTCTATCAGTTCAATATGCAGGTTGATTCCGAGCAGACTCAGGACGCTGCGTCTGCCGAAGTGACTGAAGACCTTGGCTGGATGAAAGTTCTGTCCGATGTGAACTACCTCATGATGGCTTCCACATCAAAACGCGCTAACCTGCCCCGACTGAAGGAATTCTGCCTCCAGTCCGGTGTGCAGGAGATTGCTACCGATGGAAAAATGCTCCTTGAAATGATCAATTCCGATGCCACCGCAGCAGCTCAGAAGTACCGCCGTGAGGTCTTTGCAAACGTGCGGAACCCAGCTATGGATTCCGTCAAAAAGCGTCCCGATGAGACCGCCGTTCGCTTCGAAATGCGACAGCTTTCCACAAAACTGATGATGGATGAAGCCGAACGCCTCGCAGCAGAATCCGACAAACTCACTCTCGCCCTGACGTTCGACAGCAGCAAAAAAGATGCCCCTGCTCTCTCCATTTCCGGAGACCTCACTGCTATTCCTGACTCCGGACTCGCCAGCGCTGTGGCTCTGTTTAATTCACAGCCGGATCTTTTCGCAACCGTGAAAAAATTTCCCGGCTCTGCACTGTCAATCCGCATCAATCACCCTGTCGATCCCATGCGACAGACCGGCATGTCCGAATTTCTCGATCTGCTGCAGAAGGAAATCAACGTCAAACTGAAAGACTCCAAAACACGACCGGCCTCCGAAAAAGAAGCCATCGACAAGGTCGTCACCCAACTCGTACAGCATGTGAAGTCCGCTATTCAGTCCGGCTGGATCAATCTGATGACCGAAGCGGTTCCCGATGGCAAGGGCAACTGGGTAACCGTCGTCGGCTACGCCTCCCCCACCGCCTCGTCCATCACCACAATCCTTCCCGAAATGGCAAAGATGCACAAAGGCTCTACCGTCGAAATGAACGTCGATAAGGTGGGCGTTGTGGACATCCACCATGTCAAACTCGGCGAAGGTCTGCTGGATGTCTTCGATCGACACTTCGGTACCGATCGGGATGTGTATGTGGGTGTTGGTGCTGACCAGATCTGGCTGGGCTCGGGTGAAGGCGCTCTCGAAGCCCTCCGGAAGACCATCACAAACCTCGGAGCTCCCGAAAAGACCTCCTCCCCGCTGCATGTCGAACTCACCATGCTGCCATGGGCACGACAACTGGTCGACTTCTACAGCCGACAGACACCTCCCAAAGATCGCGAAGCACTCAATCTCTGGCGCTCCGCCGAACGACAGCGTGCTCGCGCTGTGGAAGCGTTCGAAAAAGGCGGTGATACCCTCGTACTGGACGCACAGGTTAAAGACTCACATGTGCTGACATCGCTCACCGTCGACACCGGCATCCTTCGCTTCGTTGGTAAGCAAATGGCGGCGTTCTCCAGGGAGAACCTCGAAGCAGAGTAATTCCGGGATCACACAGGGAATCTGGATCCTCGCAGGCAGCCTCGTCTGAGTTCACTCATACCCTGCACTGCCCTGCGTGGTCTGCCAACTCAAACGCTCTGCTTTCCCCGAAAGCAGGGCGTTTTCTGCGCTCGCTCTCCACTGTTCCCGGAGATTCATCCTGATGGCTCCCGATGACGATCGCCCGGACTTCGATCCCTCACAAGGTAATCTCGATTCCACGGAATTGTCCGCGGATCTGGATGATATCGAACTCGCTTATCGTCAGGCCCTGCAGGCCCTCGATGCCGCAGAACAGCAATTGGGCTCGGTGCTGGTTGAATTTGCGGAATCCTCGACCAACACTCAGGACGAACTCCAGACTCCCTCAGGTCTGTCCATCGGTGCTCAACTGGCGGATGAACTCCGCGAGACGGCAGCTCAGACCGAAGCCTCCAGCCATACGGTCCTCGTCGAAGGTGTGCGACGCGTAACTCCACGGGAAGTTGTGGAGGCTGCTCTGTTCGTCGGTGGCCCCGTCGCTCTCACCGCCAGACGACTGGCCACACTGATCGGTCAAAACGTCGACAATCGCGTTGTCGTCTCACTGATCGACTCCATCAATCAATCATGGGCTCGCGAAAATCGTCCCTACGAAATTCAACTGCAGGAAGGCGGCTATCGCCTCGAACTTCGAGAAGAATTTGCCGACGTCTCAACGCGTACCTTCGGCCTGGGACCCCGCGATATCAAGCTCTCCCCGGAAACTCTCGAAGTCCTCGCCTTCGTGGCGTGGAATCAACCCATCACCACGGATTCACTGAAATCCATTAACAAGCCCAACGCCCCCAGCGTCCTGCGGCAGCTCCTGCGACTGCAGCTGGTGGAAATCCAGAGAACCGGTAACCGCCGCTCCGATGTTTCTTACGTGACCACCGCCCGCTTCCTGAAACTCTTCGGTCTGAAGTCTCTCGCCGATCTCCCCACCGCCGATATTTTCTCGTTCAAGTAAGCTCCGGCACAACAAAATCAACAGCCCCCATTGAGCGCCAAGGCCCCCCGATACCGCCAGTTCGCAAATCCCGGCCGTACTGACACCATGGTCAGCCCTTTCAGGCCCCCCCCTATCGATAGTAGGCCGGTAACCGGGGAACAATCTCCAATCGGCGATAATCGAATCCGCTGTCCGGAGGTGCGTACTTCCCAACGATTTCCATGCAGGAATCTGAACGGATCTCCCCTTCCATCTGCAGACACCAGTACACTGAGTTCACCGTTAAACGACGCAGCCCCTCACTCTCAAAATCCCGGGCGCTGCCCATCGTGACGTGAAAGACCCGCGCTGTCAGCCCCGAGTTGCCTGTCCAGGTCTTTACCCAGGCAACAGGCAACGCTTCCAATTCCTCATTCGCCACATCGTCAGGCTTCCTGCCCACGAGGGGTTGTCCATCGACCAGCGCCAGACAGCCCTCAGGCAATCCTCCTCCCTCGGGAAACGTCCGGTAGACGTCCGAGGGCCCCCAGATGTCCCGCACTCCGCGCAGAACCGGATGCTCCCGATTGGCTTCCACAATCCGTCCCCGTGTCGAATCCTGCTGCCAGCGACCATGATGATTTCTGAACGAACCTCCCAGCACATGCTCGCCAAAGTCCACTCGCTTGCCGGCTTTTCGATATTCGAAGTCCAGAAAACCGTGGTTCGCCGTGCGGATCCCCACGATCGGTTTCCCCGAATCCAGATACTCGTACACGTGCTGCAACTGTTCCGGCGCTAATGACAGCAGTCGACTGAATACGATCAGCAGATCACAGGACTTCAGATGCTCAAGGCCGGGGATTCGATGCATCACCGTCTTGTCTTCCCAGCGGATCTTCTGCGTTGGATCCACCTCATTCCGACTGTTCAAACTGAACAGCACCGTACAATGAAAACCATGATGCTTCGCCAGCAAGCGTGCCAGCATCGGCATCGCATACTCACTGCGATACTCCTGCTCCGCCGCAATCAGAACCACATGCTTCCCTCGCCCCGGACCCTCTCCACCTTCATATGTCAGCCACAGAGGACTTTCCGGAACGGGGTGCTCACTCGCACACAGGCCGGGAATTCCTGAACAGATCAACAACAACAAATTCAGCCCCAATACACATGCCTGTCGGCACCGGATACCTGCCCTGACTGCCATCACAAAGGTTCACTTTCCGAATGAGCACAATGAAGATGAACACACCGCGACAGAGTCGCCCAGTGAAAAGAATCAACGGACACGTTTACTTCAGCGTCTGTTCATTGGGTAACGGAATCTCGTTGACCGTGTAGTAAGCATCCCTGTGCAACAGCGACTCCCCGTCCTGCGAACGCAGTTTCTCCAGATCAAACTCGTACACAAATCCCTGAACCAACCGGTCCACTTCCAGCGTCGCCGATAAACCATCGTCGCTGACCTGAACCGACTTCACGGTCACAACCGATCGCTCAATCTCCGGGCCACCATACCCACCGTGATAGGGATGCGTGAAGGACTTCAGCGAGTACGTTTCCGGTGCTGCCGCCGTCACCCCGTCCACCGGCTTCGTGAAGGTGACATGAAATCCCTCCGGCCGAATCGTAATCCGGTTGATTTCAAACGGCATTCGCCCATTCCACTGCACTCGCTCAAGAGCAAACGGCTTCATCCCTCGCACCGGCCAGCCACGATTTGTCCCGCCAGCCAGCAAATGACCACCAGCCGTGAATTTCACATTCAGAATGCCTGTTGAAAGCCCCTCTCGGAACGGATAGCAGGCCCCCTGCCAGACCCCGTTCACCTGCTCTGTGGTCACTCGCATCAGAATCGAAAGCGTGTAGTCCCCCAGAAACATCTGATTCTCAAAAGGACCGAATTTCCCGGACGTACGATTCACACAGAATCCGGTCACAGACCGCCCCATCCTGATGTAGGGAAAGATCACCGCATAAGGCACCAGCTGCCGAACACGCTCCTTCTCCAGCACAACCCTTGATCCGGATTTCGGCAGCTCCGGGACCGGGCCCAGCTCAGGAGCATATCGGTACCATTCAAAACTCGCCGGATGCCCCTGAAAGCTCCCGGCCGAAACAGCCTTCAAACTGCATGAACAGTTCCACGGGCCCTGACTCTCCACGCAGAACAACGCCCCATGCTCGTCAAGACCCACCCCGCCGGGACTTCTCAATCCGCTCGCAAATGCCGTTGT